>JAEURX010000014.1 GCA_016788885.1 Nitrospira sp.
CGGGGCGCAAGCCCCCTAAAGGACACTTGTAGACTACGAGTTTGATAGGCTGGGTGTGGAAGGCTCGTAAGGGCTGTAGCTAACCAGTACTAATCGTCCGTGCGGCTTAACATCCTTTGCTCCTGATAGACGTGGTCTTAATAAGAACAAATGAATGACGAACTATGTCTTCGTCGATCAGGGACGAGTCCCATATGATCGCCTAGAATAGGAACTCACTGGTTTGATTCTTCAGAAGTTCCCGGTGGCCTTGCCGGAGGGGTCACACCCGTTCCCATACCGAACACGGAAGTTAAGCCCTCCAAGGCCGATGATACTGCTGCCGTGAGGCAGTGGGACAGTAGGACGCTGCCGGGTTACAAAAGAGCCTGCTCGAGAAATCGAGCAGGCTTTTTTATTTTCAATTAGATAGCTTGGTGCATCCAGAGGGATGAATCCACATCGCTTTACTGATTCATGGGAAAATGGGCGGGCTCGATCTTCTCATGCGTGATAAAAGAGATAAAGGCACTCCTCACACGGTACCTTCTCGAATGCTTCCAGCTTTACCACTAGGATGGAAGTCCGCCTTGGACGACGTGTGTCGTGCCGATTCCTATCGAATCTTAGAGAATTTCCTGGGCCAAGAGGCGGAGGAAGGAGAATCCATCCTGCCGTCTCTGAATGACGTGTTTAAGGCGTTTGACCTCACCACCTACCAATCCCTTAAAGTTCTCTTACTCGGCCAGGATCCCTATCACACGCCTGGCATGGCCCATGGCCTCTGCTTTTCTGTTCCACCTCACATTCGCCCTGTGCCACCTTCACTCAAGAATATTTTCCTTGAACTGCGGAATGACCTTGGGTGTCGCATACCAAATAACGGATGCCTTGAGCCTTGGGCTCGCCAGGGGTTGCTCATGCTCAATACTGCGCTGACCGTACGGGCCCATCGTCCCAATTCCCATAGAATTCCATGGCAATTTTTCACGGATGCTGTGATTCGGGTTGCCAATGCAAAAACGAGTCGAATCGTTTTTGTATTTTGGGGTGCAGAAGCGAAGAAGAAGCACGTTTTTGTGACGAATCCACGACATGTCGTAGTTTCCTGCGCCCATCCGTCGCCGCTCTCCGCGAGAAAGTTTTTTGGCTCCCGCTGTTTCTCAATGATCAATCAGGCGTTAGTCGAAGCTGGGGAGACGCCGATAGACTGGCAGATCCCCGATCGATAAATTTCTCCCGACCGAACAATCCCAAAAGAATTGGCGTTGGACTGAGGCCTGTGGGTCCTCGACCTTGAGGTGGCATGCTTAGAATTGCGTTGCCAGCATTGTGTTCGTACGCCTAGATCAGCAGCGTCGTGAATACATTCTTGCTGTAGGCATAGACGGTGATGTTCGAATGGTTGAGAAGGGTTGCTCTTAAAGCGAAATGGTGAGGTTATAAAACGAAGCCTTGGTGATCCGAAGAAAGCTGTCACGCTCCGTATCTCGGCGTGTGGATAGTTTCCCGGCATTGCCCAGAAAGATGCTTGGGTATTATTGTAGGACCGCCAGTGCACTTCATAGTCGAGTCAAAGGCTAGGAGCATGCAGGAAGTGGGCAATTTGGGACCGGCTCAGTCCTGGGGATTGAACAGCCGAGGTGTCTTCACGTAATTGCTGAAAGCCCTGGGCAAGCGCACGCGGGGATCTGGAAACAAATGCGTGTGGTGAAGCGATTTGTCAGGCTCTGGATCTAGAAAGATCGGCAGGCTTGCGAACGAATGCGCATGACGGCTTTCTGGTGAAACCGTGTTTTGTAGGTTTGGATGAGGCGTTGAAGGCCGCGTTCTCGAGCCTCCCCTCCGTCGTGTGCGAGTTGCAGGAGATACGATGTTTCTGGTGCAACCGAGCCGCCCGAGTTTCTCCAGCGTCCATGCCCCGTCCAGGAGGTGAGTCCCTCAGGAAATTCCGCCCCCACTGTGTCGGTCAGGAAAGCCTGCCATTCCTGTTCCGTCACGACCCCATCTGGCGTCGTTGTGCCGAAATATAGCGAGTCGAGGACGATCGGATGTGTCCCAGGCAAACAGGTGGGTGGCGTGGATGCGCAGCCAATGCAGATCAGAAGCATGAGCAGAGTGAAAGACAGCCGAGCATGTCGCATGGAGGGGTAAGGTCCGAGCATACGGTAGTCATCTCCGCCGTTGCGTGGTGTTATGGCTTCGCGGAGTGCTGCGGCGCTTCTTTCGAATTATCGGTTTCTTTGTCACTGCCGATCATCTCGTCCAGGGTGAGGCCTTGACTGGTGTCGGTTTTGCCGCGGGTGGTTGAGTCGGATGCCGCCGCAACCGGTAGTGCGACTGCGCAGGTAAGCAGATGTATTGAGAGAAAACAAGGCGTCTGCTTCATGCGGTGTTCCTGTGTGCTTCGGCAAAGTATAGGAGAATGTCAATGTTGAACCAATCTGCTCCGATCTATTGTAGTGCCTACTCAGCGCTGCGGGAAACTGCGGACCTGTTGACCAGTCGAGGCACCATGGAGTAGAGTGATCGTATTATAGCAGTGCATCGGTCCACCATTGCTGTACCTCCTCTACCGTGGACCGCGCGATCGCATCGCGACCAGGTCCAGTTTGGAGCTGACTCCGTTCGGATTCACCCTCCCCTCGGTTCTCTGATCCCGTCTTAATGCGATCCACAACGAAAGGATACCTGCGTGCAGACGACTCCGTGTACGGGTTTTGAGTCTATTGGTGTGTCTCCGATCCTGTTGCGAAACTTGACCAAGGCAGGCTTTACTGAACCAACGGCCATCCAGGCTCAGGCCATTCCCCAGGCCTTGGCGGGTCGGGATGTGTTGGGCTGTGCGCAGACCGGGACGGGAAAGACCGCGGCTTTTGTGATTCCCATGCTGGAGCGATTGATCGGAACTCCCAAAGGGCAGCCGCGCGCACTCATTTTGGCACCCACTCGTGAATTGGCCATCCAGATTCAGGCGACGATCGATACGTTGGGCCGTGACCTGCAGCTGTTTGCCACGACGGTTGTCGGTGGGGCCGATATGCAAGCCCAGGTGCGAGGATTACGGCAACGCCCGGATATTATCGTGGCCACTCCAGGGCGCTTGCTTGATCATATGTGGAACGGCACGATCAGCTTGCTCGCCATGACCATCCTGGTACTTGACGAAGCCGATCGGATGTTGGATATGGGGTTTGCGCCGCAAATCAATCAAATCCTGGACGCCATGCCTGAAGAGCGACAGACGTTGCTGTTTTCCGCGACCATGCCGACGGATCTTGCGCGGTTGGCACAGGCCAGCGTGAAAGACCCGGTGCGGGTTATGGTGACCAAGTCAGCCACGACGGCCGACGGCGTCTCCCAAGCCGTGCATCACACCACGCACGACCGTAAAAATTCGTTGCTCATGTCACTTCTACAATCGGAAGACGACACCGTGCTGGTCTTCACGAGAACCAAGCATCGAGCGGATCGACTCGGCAACCTCCTGGGCTCCGCCGGTCATCGTGTTGCGGTGCTGCATGGAGGACGTACGCTCCCGCAACGCCGGGCGGCACTCGAGGGATTCCGGCGGGGAACCTTTCGCGTGTTGGTGGCGACGGATATTGCCGCACGAGGTATCGATGTGGCAAATATTGGACATGTGATCAATTACGATGTGCCGAATTGCCCGGAAGACTATGTGCATCGGATCGGGCGTACGGCCAGGATGAGAACGACAGGCCGTGCCACGACGTTTGTCACGGTGGAAGATCAAGACCAACTGCGGGCCATCGAACGCTTGCTCGGGCAGGCGGTGCCCCGCGCAGAAGGAAGCTCACCAACGCAGAGTGCATCGCGACCAGAGGGACATTCACCCCGAAGTGATGTGGCGCAGCGCCGCCGGCGCGGGCATTCTGCTCGAGGGTGGCGCCAGACCTCGGATAGCGGCTCCAGGGAAGGCGATGGGGAGATCAGGAACGGAAGTGACATCGAACCGGTGTCTTAACAGCACAAGCCTACGTTGCAAGGGAGGAACGAAGTGAGTGACCAGAACCAGGATGGGGCGCGGGCGGCAAGTCAGTGGGTGCGAATTCCGGACGGCACGATGGTACAGCACCGTCTCGATGGGCAGAAGGGGCACATTGATGGTTTGACGGAAATCGTCAACGGCCCGAGCCGAAACCCCGATGGGCGGACGCAATATCGGATCAATGTCGGGAAAGGGGATCGAGTTCTGATCGCAGAAGAAGATCTCCTGATCTTGACCGATTCTGAGGGGCTGGTGCGGATGGCAAAAGAGAAGGGCGAATATCGCTCCCTCGTCAGCAAGCAGTTACGTGGAGTGTTCGGAGAAGATCGTTTTATCGTGAAGTCGTCATAGTCCGGGCCGAGAGTCGTGGTTTGCCCAGGAGCCGCTGTTTAATACAGGGGCTCCTGCGGTCCCCACCGCAATCCTTCCAGATCAGGATCTTCCCCAGTCGATGTCGCCGGCCGCTCGGGTTTTTCGGCCTTCCGTTGGACGCGGCGAGCCTCTTTCTCACGCTGTTTGGCCTGTTTGGCTTTTTCTCGATCGCGTTTCGCGATGGTGGTCTTGCCTGCTCGTGCGATGGCGTCCTCCTTCTGTTTGCGCTCCGATGAGACAGCGAACTGACTTGCCTGATTACGACTGAGATGGTCGACGAGGCGTGCCGCTAGTCTTGGTTCGCGGACGAGAGCGAGCGGGACGCTCCGGCGGCTGCTCCGAACGAGCGCGGGTTTCCTCGCCGAATCCAGTACTCGCCAAGGCAGTGACCTCGCGCCGAATCTGCTCCATCGACCGCTCCTGGGAGACGGCGGATGGATCGATGAGGCCGAGCTCGGTCCAGGGAATCCTAAGCTTCGGGACGGACCGTTTCTGCTTACGATGCGATTTATTGCCACGCCAGACAGACGTCATTTTCATCATGCACTCCTTTCGACGAACGATAGAATGGCGATGTCCAGGCCATTCAACTGGTGCAGGAGGCAAGCATGCCGTGGCCCGCGATGGTGCCGATGTCCGGATCCGGAGTAAAGACACGTGTCCGTAGGAGGAGCGTACAGTAAAGACACGCTCGCAAGGCGAGCACTCGGAAACGCGAAATGTGGGGAATTCGCTCGTAGCTCGTACGGTTGATCACTTTATCATGCTTTCGACAACCGGGTCAAACGAGCGTCCTCTGTGCGGGGAGAAATCCCGAGAACGCGCGTTTCCCATGCCGACGTGACACAGTGATTCAGTTCACCACCTGTGAACGATGTGCAAGTTATCGATCGGGCATGGATTGTGATTCAGGCGAACTGGTTGCGGGCCGCCGGATGCCAAGTTTTCTCAACCGGCTCCGAAGCGTTTCCGGGTTGAGTCCCAACAGATGTGCGGCCCCCTGTTCACCATAAATTCGCCACTTTGTCCGCTGGAGGACCTCCGTAATGTGGTGTCGCTCCAGATCGCCAAGATTCACGGGCGTGACGCCATGTTGCTTGGGAGGGGTGTTGACGAGTGGAAGCAACATTTCCTCTACGGTCACTCGGGAGGAATGGGAGAGAATGATGGCTCGTTCGATGACGTTTTGCAATTCGCGCACGTTCCCCGGCCAGTTGTAGGTCAACAAGCGGGCCATCGATTGCGTGTCGAAGGTGAGATGGGGCCGTTTGAGCTTGGTGCCGATCTGCGCGAGAAAATGCTGCGCGAGGAGCGGAATGTCTTCGCGACGTTCTCGAAGCGGGGGGACCGAAATCGGGAAAATGTGAAGGCGGTAGTACAGATCTGCCCGGAAGGTACCTTGCCGGATGGCGGCCGACAGGTCGGCATTCGTGGCGGCAATGACGCGAACATCGACGGCGAGGGGGTGGGTGCTGCCGATGCGATCCACCATGCCATCCTGGAGCACGCGTAGCAGTTTGGCTTGAGTTTCCATCGGCATTTCGCCGATTTCGTCCAGGAACAAGGTGCCGGTGTGGGCCAATTCAAAGCGTCCCGGTTTCCGCAGTTGCGCCCCGGTAAATGCGCCTCGCTCATGACCAAAGAGCTCGCTTTCGATCAGACCAGAGGGAAGCGCGGCGCAGTTCACCCGAATAAACGGCTTGTCGCAGCGAGTGCTGAGGTCGTGCAGGGCTTGGGCCAACACCTCTTTCCCGGTGCCCGTTTCCCCGAGGAGGAGGACGGTCGTATCGGTAGGCGCCACGGCCTTGAGCAGGTCCACCACCTTTGTGAACGACGGGGATGTCCCCACGACGAGGCGAAGGTCGCGGCTCGCCTTCACCTCTGCGGCGAGGTACTCGTTCTCCCGTCGTAGTTGTTCGCTGAGTTGTTTGATTTGCTGATAAGCCAGCACATGGTCGATGGCATAGGCAATCTGCGTGGCCACCTGCTGGAGGAATTTGCAGTCGTCCGGGTCGGGCGTCCCCGGTTGGACGCCACCGATGTTGAGTGTGCCAAGACAATGTTCCCGAACCAGTAGCGGCAGGTTGATCATCCGTCCCAAGCCTTCACGGACGTAATAGCCATCCTCCAGAAACACCTGTTGCTGTTGTAGATCCTCTCTGATGTGCGGGCGTCGATGGTCGTACACCCACCCGACGGCGCTGCCCTTCCGTGGAATGACGCTATCGTGCGCAAGCGCCGGTGTGGCCATGTTGGTAATGACGGCGTAAAACCGGAAGGAATCGGTACTCGGTTCGTATAAGGTAATGCCGGCTCGGTCCCAGGGAATGACCTTTTGAATCTGATCGGCAATCACCCGCCACAGGCTTTCGATGTCCCGTTGCGAGTTCAGGGCATTCGTCACTTCCAGCAGCGTCTCGAAGTTGAGGGTGGCGCGTTGCATGGGTGCTTAGAAATTGGTCCAGAGTTGCACGATGCCCCAGTCCTGGTCTGTGGCTTTGCCCAGCTGTTCCCGGATGTAGGGCCCGGAAAAGAAATGGCCGTAGATGACCGCCAGTGAAATCTTCCCGTCGGCGAACATATGACTCCATGCGACATCGAGCTCGTCGCCGATGTGGGTGGTGGTATTGTCGGAGCGGGAGAAGATCAGCGGCCCTTGCGAACCACGGTACCAATTATCGCGCGCGCTTGCCAAGTACTTGCGCAACGCCCAGACTTCGAGGTGATCCCGGGCGGTCGGACGGGCTTGGAAGTTGACCTGTGGTTGGACGCTGTTGCGCCAGGCCCCGTTCAACATGTAGCCGACGTGGAGAAAGTTGGTCGGAAAAAAATTCTCAAAGGTGTTGGCATTGCCGCCGCAGCTTCGCGCGAGAGTCCCGCCTGGCGTGACGCAATTGCTGTCGCCGTCTCCTGAGGCATAGTCGAACCCCATCGCCACGCGAGGTTTCCAGGGATGTTGATACCATGTGTGGCCTAATGAGGTACCGGAGGCCCAGGCATTGATCCTGAGGTTTCGTTGGTTGTCTCCACTGAATCCGTCGCCAACGTGACCGAATTGGTACGCGGTCTCATGGAGGATGTCCCAGTTGCCGTGACGAACTTCGAAGCGAAGGCCGACCATATGTCGGAGTTGTGACGCGGATTTCGCGAGATATTGCCCGGGATTGGCCTGCTCAGGGAGTCGATTGGAATAGAGCACGTAGTAGGGTTCCACGACCATGTTCGGGAGGCTGCGGAGCTGGTTGTAGAACACCACCATGTCCACATCACTGCCCGCGTCAGTGGCATGTTGTGCCAATGTAGAATTGCAGGACTGGGTGGACGGGGCCGAAGTACACGTCAGGAGATTCGGTGTGAGACTTCCGCCTGGGTCGGCTTGGCCCAGATCCGTTTCCGAGTGTCGAAACCAACCGAGCTTCGTATCAAAGGCCGGTGTCGCATAACTGAGCATGATGCCGTCGTGAGAGTAGCCGGTATTGGCCCAATCAAAATGGCCGAACAGCCGTTGGTTGCCGAACACGAGGTATTGGCGTCCTACCTTCACGCCCAGCCCGTCGATGCCGCCGAGGTTGCGAATCAATCCGTACGCTGCGCGTAAGCCAAGCCGGCACTGTCCGGGACGTAGCACGGCGCAGTGATGATTGGAGGCATCCCCACCCTGGAGTGCATTGGTCGGATTGCCGCTGCCTCCCCAGGTCGCCGAATCTTGCAGCTCCACATAAAAGTTGACGTCTGGGGAGGGGTCGTAGCCGAGCCCCACGCGTGCCCATTGCTGGATGAAGAAGTCGTTTGCCTTGCTCCCGCTGAACGCGGACGTGCCGGACCCGGTCGTATTGAGGCTATTGCAGGTGCCGGCGATCGGGGGGCCGCCTCCGAAGCAGACACCGTTTCGCCATTCGGGTCTGACTCGAAGGTCTGCACGCATCCAGAAGTGCTGAAGTGCGAACAGCGATCTACCCGGCCCGGTGTGAGGGCTACTGGCCTCGTTGCCGTAGGTCTCGTACGACGAGGTAAACACCGGTGAAGGGGGCCCATAGCCGATCTGTCCGGCCTCGGCATAGACCAACGGGGCGTCGAGAACGGCCCAGAATTGGTGCATCAGGGCGAGGCACAGCAGAAACAGATTCTGCATGACGACATGAGGGCGCATCGGTAGTCACAGAACATGGAATCCTTCATCTCTCCCTGGAGGACGACGTGCGGGCCGGCGATCCACTCAGTTAGTCCCCGGCCCGTCAAGAGATTCGCTGTTCGACGCAGCGAACGATGGTTAGAAACTCATGCCGGCTCGTTCTTCCATGTTGCGCATGAATTCTTCATGCTCCTTCACGGAGTCGGCGCCTTTTGCGCGAATGTGCCGATCGCGGGCGTGAAATTCATCGGGCGTCACGCGGTAGCAGTAGTCCCACAGGGCCTCGGCGCTGTGTTCGTCGATGCCGCCCACTCGTGCCTCTAACATGACCATCAGCGCATTGACGCCATCATAGGTGGCGCGACGATTTCCGGATCGATGCAATTCGCGGATCTTGCTGGTTTGAGCAACATAGGCTTGAAAATCACCGGGAATCAGGCTTTTTTCAGCCATGGTTTGGTAGGTGACGACCTGACCGAGCAACTCTTCGGCCCAGGCAGCGGATTTCTGTTGGCTATTCCATACGACTGGTTCAATGCTGCTGGAAAATCCGTGGGCCGATGGAAGGCTCAATAGGGCAGAGGCTCCGAGCAGCAACGCCGTGGAATAGATGGTGAGATGTCGGGTCATAGTCTCCTCCCTGAGATGTATCCGGGGCGTCATGCCGCCGGGTGAAGGTGTGCTCGCGTACTATTCAGCGTCAACGTCCATGATTCACAGAGTTAGCAATGCCCATGCCGTGAGCGATAGACGAGATGCGCCTGCTAACGCATTGATTTATCGCGAGGACTTTCCGTCAACACGAGTAGGGCCCGCCGAGACCGTTTAGAGGCACGGTGGCAACGTGAAATGAAACGGTCTCCTTCGGCAGGGCAGGGCACTCCCATGCGGTCGATGGCCATCGAAGCATGAGGGGGTGACGCGGGGGACCGGCGCGCGGGGATGTCGGGATCAGTGCGTGAAAAAGTGTGAAAATGATTCGCAAGTCCGGGTGTCTTCTGTAGGGTAAGGGGAGCCTCTCTCTGCGAATGAGCAGGACACGGCGCTGAAGCGAGATCAAGAAAAGAAAAGGCTCATGGGCATAGCCCACATGGGGTGGCGGTTCAGGAACGGCGAGCGTTCGGCAGGGTATGATGAATAACAGTGTGTATCCCTATCTGTTGTTCTGGGGGATCGGTCTCCTCTGTTTTGCGGCGGAGTGGCTGTATCCTGCGCGTCCCATTCTCTATCGATCGGTCCTTTGGAGAGATCTCCTGGCGTTGGGGCTCTACAATCTGTCGTTTCTGGTGGTCGTGCAGGTGACCGACCGGATACCGATTCCGCAATACCTCCCGGTGGCTTTGTACAATCTGCCTTCGGTGGCGAAACTGGTCCTGTTTTACGTTGTCGAAGATTTCGCTCTCTACTGGGTGCATCGATTGATGCATACCCGGCTGATCTGGCCTGTGCATCGATGGCACCATTCACCGACGTCCCTCTATTGGCTGGCGGGGATTCGCGCGACGATCCCACATATCGCGCTGTTCAATCTGACCTATATTGTGGCACTGCCCCTGCTCCACGAGGCTTCAGGGTGGGTGTTTCAGGTCATCATGGTCGAGCACATTGTGCGGAACAATTGGATGCATTTGAACGTGACGTGGAATTCGGCGTGGCTGGAACGGGTCTTCGTCACGCCGCGCTATCATCACATCCATCACAGCAGCGATCCAGCCCATCAGATGAAAAACATGGGCGCGCTGCTGACGATCTGGGATCGACTCTTCGGTACTTACTACGATCCCGATCAGATCCAGAGACCGCTCTCCTTTGGGTTGAACGAACAAGTCGCCCCTGTCAGGCTGATGATAGGCGTGTAGAAGGTGCTCCCTTCAAGGCTCTTCATAGAGCCCGTTACCCTGAGAATTTCTGAATACAGACGAGGTATCGCCGCCCCCCCATGCCGGACCCGGAACGCTCGAGCCTCGGTCACGGTTGCTGTTGGGGAATTTGGTACAGCGCAAACTCTTCCGCCTGCACGACGGGAATGAAGTCTGAGGGCACCGGGGGACGCAGTGTTTGGGTGCGACGCACGATTACATAGTCGTATTGGGTGCGAAACCGGTCCCACGGAATGGGGACGGCTTGCGCGAGAAACTCTTCGACCGTCAGCAGGGGGCGCATCGCCGGGGTCAGTTGCACCGGCTGTTGTCCTGGGGTTGTGAACAAATTGGACACAAAAGCGGATCGACGGATGATGCCCCAACAGGACAGGTTGACCAGTGGTCTCGTCTCGGGGATCCTCGAAGCACGTGGCGAGTTGGCGTCGTACGAAGCAAGTTTAATCGCCGACAGCAACCGGGTTCCTTCCGGGAGTTGATCGAGCGCCGCGATGAATTGACGATAGTGGCGATCCGTCTCCACCCATCCCTCCGTCACCACACCCATGCGTACCACAAAGAGCAGGCTCAGCGCGCAGGCCAGGGGAACAAACCAGCGCCGACGCCAGTCCGGCCAGTCTGAACTCGCGATCGCTAGTAGAACCACGACCACAGGCATGCGGACATCAACGACCGCTGTCGTTCCGATCGATGCCGGCATTGCCAATGCGGCTCCCAGCGTCGCGGCCAATGGAAGGAACATGGAGCGGTGGAGAAACCACCGTCTCCGCCAAAGGCCCACCCCAATGAGGCCCACCAGTGACATCCCAGTCATCCGATCCAACCCCTGGTGTTCCGTGCGAAGCACTCCCTTGAAGGCTTCGATCTTGGTGTTCAGGGGGAGAAACGTCACTGCCGGCGGGGGGGGCAGTCCGCGAAGCCAGAATGGATAGTCGGCGGGAACGGTTCTGAACGTGGGTGCGAGGGCTAAGAAGATCAGCGGCAGGACGATCGTCGGCAGCGCCTTCATGAGCGAAGCTTCGCGCAAGCTCTCGCCCGCACGCCGTTGATTCCACCAAGACGCACTTTCATATGACAACACCACAAGTGCGAATACGCCGAAGGCGAATAGATGGGCGAAGAAGAGCAGCACCGCAATTACGGAAAAGAGTGGAACCAGCAGGTGCGGGGAACGATCGCGTAACGCGATCCAGAGGGCGCAAGCAAACAGGGCCAAGCCGAGACCGAACAAGTAATTCAGGAATCCCCACAGGAACACACTGTTATAGAGAAAGAAGAACGCCAAGAGTGGCCACGGCGACCACCGTCGATGAACGGCCAGATGCAAGGCCATCGTGCCGCCTGCCAGGAATGTAAGAATCACACCGAGAAACAACTTCCCGGCTGTTTCGATAGACACGACGGTCAACAAGGGCGGCAGGAGCAGATCGATGGCCAGATTGGGCATGAGGCCCCAGTGGATCTCGTAGTACTGCCGGAGAAAGGGGTGCTGTCCACCATCGGCCAGAATGTGGACACGAGCCATGTGGTTGGGATAGTCCACCAGCGGCGGTATCTGCACCAGCATGAGAGGGATCAGGGCGACGAGCAGCAAGGCGCCGGCCGCGCTGAGAATGCTCAAGCGGAGGTGTCTGTCGGAGGAACTGTCTATCGTGGCCCTCCCCTTTCTGGTCGATGGCTCGATTGGTGTGGCAAAGAGCGGTTTTTCACAGAACGGACAGGGCGAGAGGGTCTAGCGGAGCCCATTCTCGCCGCGACTCACGAACTGTTTACGAAACCCCACGACTTTAGCCAAGTAGTCCCGCGTTTCCTGGTAGGGGAGTCCACTGCGAAGGCGTTCGTAGAGTGCCGCGGGCTGGAGGCCGTTGATCTGTTGCAATGCGGTCCGTTGATCTTTGGAGAAGGTCTTGAAGACGTTACCGGCTCCTGTGTTGTAGGCAGAGATGACACAGTATTCACGTGAAACAAGATCCGCGACGTCGTCGAGCTGCGAATAGGTCAAGACGTTGAGGTAGGCGGTGCCCAACTCGATGTTGTTGTCAGGGTCGAACAGGTAGTCGCGGGTCGGAGCTTTATCTTCCCCCTTGGCTTTGCGATACGCATCTCGTCCCCCGCTGGTCGGTACCAGCTGCATTAATCCATAGGCCGGCGCAGAACTTACCGCAAAGGGGTTGAAATTGCTCTCCGTCCGGATGATGGCAAAGACAAGGCTGGGACTGATCTGATACCGCTCGGCAAACTGCCCGACGACAGCACGGTACTTCTCGGCCTGCTTATGCGAGAAATTAGCCACCATGGGAATAGTGACCGTGTGTGCGGTTTTCTCCCCATTCTCCTGATCGACTTTTCGCGTGGTCGTGCTTTTGGTGAGGAGCGAGTCCGCGAATTGTTCCGCCTCGGTCGGCGTGCGAACCGGTTTTCCTGCCTGATCTACCACCAGTCCAAGCAGGTAGGGCTCCTTATCTCCGGTCAGGGTGACTTCTTTGTCTGAAAACAGGTCGACGCTACGAGGATCATTCGGGGTAAGCAGGGTGGTGACCACGGCATTTTTCAGGCTGGCGCGTGGGTCGCGTTCGTCGAGTGTTTCGATCAGGATAGTTCCCGCATCGAAGTCGACAATCGCCCGGCTTCGATAATTTTGCGTGTATTTCACATATTTTTTCTGCTCCGGAAGTTTGACTTCTTTGGTGCCCCACTTCTTCCCGACCTCTCCGGTCAACGCCGCCATCAACGCCTGGAAGTCTCGCTGAACGGCTCGGAGGTCACGGAGCAGCGCTTGAGGGTCTCGGCCGTACTGCTCGACCCGTTGCCGTGCGATATCGGCAGGATCCTTCCCGTGAACGATATCCAGCACGGTTCTGCCGGTCGTGCTGCCGACAGCCCGCTCCGCGGCCCCGAGCATCTTGTCGGTCGTTTCGCAGCCGACGAACAGGAGTGGAATGGCAAGACTGAGGAGGAATGACGGCAATCTGCGAGCTGGCATGGCGGGAGTATACCGAAGCTGGGTCGGGGAGGAAAAGACATTTTGACCATGCTATAGGATTTTGCGTGAGAAGCATCCGAGGAGGGCCGCTTGCGGTCTACTTGGCGATCTAATGGTGCGATGCAGGCAGGTAGATCCACGTGCTTGACGGCGAATTTTCGTGGCCGGTAGGATAACCGATCAATGAACATTGCGTTGAGAATGGTGGGGGACATGGCGGGCGGGGCTGTTGAGAGGGGGCGAATGAGATTTGGGGGAACGATCCTGTTCGCTGCCATGTTGTGCCTGCTGATCGTGCTCTGTTTGCCGTTGCCGGGATCGACAGCGCAAACGCCGACCGAGACCGTCCAAGGGACTGTCAATGAGGTGCTGTATCTCCTGACAGAATTGAAAGAGACCAGCAGGGCCGGACAACGGCAGTGGGAAATCGAACAAATCGTGAGGCGCGCATTCAACTATCAAGAGATGGCGGAACGTGCTTTGGGCGAAGTAGGGGCGCAAGCGACTGCCGTCGACCGCCGGCAGTTCATTCGGCTGTTTGTGCAGGTGTTGCGCGATGATGTGGTCGACAGGCTCCGTGACTATACGGCCGCCCAGGTGGCGTATCTGGCCGAGCAGCCTGAGGAACCAGGCAGAGTACGGGTGTTGATCGCTCCGGCGGGCCTAGCGATCGATACCAGAATGGCCTTTCACCTGATCCATCGAGATGGGGGGTGGTTGGTCGACGATGTGAGCATCGATGGTGCCAGCATCGTGGCCACCTATCGTGCGCAATTCTCCCGTATTCTTCGCGAAGGCTCCTTCTTGGACTTGATGGAATACCTCAAGCTGAAAGCGCCGGTCGCGTAATCCGGTCCGGACCGCGGGTCATAGATCTCCTCCTCAATCCTTCCGTTCAACGTGTGTTCAGTCTAGCGTAGGCCTGGTGTCCGCATCCATTGAGTTGCAGGAGCCCATGTTGCTGGGCTCGCAGGAGCAGCTGTTGTCGGCTGCTCACATCAAATTTGTTGAACATGTGGCTCAGGTGATGGCGAACCGTTGTGGGGCATATCAAGAGCCGGCGGGCAATATCTTTGTTGGTTAGCCCCTCACCGAGTAGCGCCAGGACATGGGACTCACGCGTGGTGAGGAGCTCGGCTGCATGAGGCGGAACTGAACGCTCGCCGGAGTGTCTGCTCGGTCTCCCTTCACGTCGGGATGGGAGTGGCTCCTTGTCGTGATTCCACATCTCCGGTCGGTGAAGTGGCAGCAGTGTTTCGATGGCGATAAACAGGGCTGCCAGCGGCTGAGTCGTCAGCACAACTCCGTCGAGTACCGATGCATGGTTGGCTGCCGTGACGTCCCTGTCCCGCACACCACAGAGCGCGATGATTTTGATGGTTGGAAGCATCGCACGCAACGCGCGTGCGCACTCCACGGTCTCACATCCAGTATCCAGATCGAGGAGCACCATGTGCGGCTCGTGTCGCGCAACCAACGCCTCTGCTTCGCGCCTGCGGTCAGCCTGCCCGGTGAGCTGCAGCCGTCGGTGGAGGGCGACGAAGGTCTGTAAGCCAAGACGGTTGAGCGGACTCGTGCTGACGATTATCACGGTAGCGCAGGCCGGTTCTTTCTCCTGTGTGTGCATTGGTCGGTTCTCCGTGATCGATTACACTGGCGAGACGCCGGAGTGGTGAAGCGTCTGCTGTCGGCAATACTCGTAACAGCTGGAGAGGACGAGATCTCCCGAGAACCGTACCGTACCGCAGACCTGTCCGGTGAGCAGCGCCCAATCGGCAACATGGCCGGCCAGTTGAGTCGGAGCGATGCCCTGAACCCGAAAGAGGTTGATCGCCACTGTCGAGAGGACGACTTTGAGGTGCGAGAGCGACGGCCCATAGCTGAAGAGATATTCATGTTGGCCGGTGAACAGCAGTTGTACGCCGTCTCGCGCCTTCATGCCGCGATGTCGACAACGCGGACAATAGAGGTATTCGAGCCCGCTGACCGCATCATACCCGGCACGACTGTCCGGCTCCATCGTTTGACCGCAGTCCGTCGTTGGGCAGCGCATCGTCATGGTCTCCCTAGAAGGTGATCAATAGATCGTTCGAGTATCGCCGTCGCTCCGTCGGTGCCGTTTGGGCTACATGTGGACATGTTCGTCGGGGTGCCATTGCGACACCGCTCCTCACGGCCTCGTGGACAGTGAGGACTGTGATGCGGAGTTACTGTACTCGCATGCAGGGGATGCCGAGTTGTGTGCGAAGCACGTCTTCAACGAGGCGTCCGTGTAACACCGGGGGAATGGGGGAGGATGGCTGCGAGGGACCGGGCGGGTTCTCTGGGGTGGCTCGATTCAGTGTGAGAACCGGCGCCTGAGGGCAGAGCCTGTTGACGGCCCGAAGTGTGTCGCGGCCGGCGGCCGGCGTCTGCTCATCGGATGAATCCTGGCTCAATAGAATGAGCTCCGGTTGGATTTCGCCAAGCTCCGTGAGTGTGGAGTCGAGATCTCGTACCAGCACGGCCTGATAGCCGCTCGTCGCGAGACAATCAGCCAGCCTAAGACCCAGCCGCAGCTCAGGATCGACGATCACGATTCGAACCCGTCCTGCTGGTTTTGTGTGCGTGCTGGTTGCGTTCATGAGCGCGTCTCCTTCATGCCCCTGGGTGAGGTGCAGCCGTTTCTATGCTGTGGGCCGAGATAACAGGGCGATACGTATCCGTCCGTGGCCCTGCGAGGGAAACGACGTATTGGGATCGAGCGTGCAGCTGAAGGCGTAGCGCTCCCTCCCGTGACAGGGTATCGACCGCCATGAACACCTGGTTCCACGAGCAGGAGGGGAGTATGGCGGTCAGCGCCTCAATGGTGCAGGCGCCGTGTTGTTCCAATTCGTGAAGAATGCGCGTTCCTACGGTGGTGGGATCAGCGCCTCGCTGTCTTGCCAACTGCGTGGCGTTTCCGACTTCGCTGATCGGCATCGTTGTGTCGCCGCCTCCTCTATGATGCGGATGGTGGGAGTGACTGCTGCACCAGCACGCGTCCATGCTGCTATCATTACCGGAGGTGAGCTCTGGCCAGCATCGCTCTTTACGGAAATTCCGCGTCGCCGCTCGTGTGATTGAGGCTGTCGCCGTTTGTGCTACGAATTGTGACGGGATGGAGGGAGGGGAACACGCGGGTCAGGAGACGAGCCGGTTCACAAGACGGTTTTCGATCGCATAGTGAGTCAACTCGGTGTTGTTGCGCATCTGCATTTTTTCCAAAATGCGTGCCCGATAGGTGTTGATCGTACTGATGCCGACGCACAAGTCGTCCGCGATCTCTTTCAGGCTCCTCCCGACGGCGATCAGACACATCACTTGGTATTCGCGGTCGGACAACTGCTCGTGAAGCGGCTTCTCGAAATGGTCGTCCAAATTTGACGCCAGCAATTCCGCGACTGCGGCGCTGACGAATTTCCCGCCGCCCAGGATCTTTCGCAGCGCACGGACCAGTTCGTTTGGGGCGCTGTCTTTGTTGAGGTAACCGGCGGCACCGGCTTTCAGCATGCGTCGTGCCAACTGATCCTCCGGGTAGGCGCTCAGCACGAGGACGGGAAGCTTGGGCGAGGCTTGCTTGAGCTCCTTGAGGGCATCGAGCCCGCTTTTCCCCGGCATGCCTACGTCGAGCACGACGACGTCCCAGTTGTGCAACCGCAACTGTTCCATCATCTCCTGCGCGCTGGCCGCTTCGCCGATCGTCGCGTCCCGGAATTGTTCGCTGAGGATTTGCCGGACGCCCTGCCGAACGACGGCATGATCGTCGACCACCAAAATATGTGTCACAAGCGTTCCTTTCCGTAGGTTCGATTCTATCAAGAACGTCACCCGTGGCGTCATGCCGACTGTGGCCGACTGAGGGGAATCCTAACCGTGACCGTGGTTCCGCCGTTGGGGATGCCCGCTAGGATGGTTTCCCCGCCCAGGAGCAGGGCCCGTTCTCGCATCCCGACCAATCCTAACGAGTGGGGATCCGACAACTCGGATTCGGTTACCCCCCGACCGTTATCCCGCACCTCCAGCACAAGGTTGCCGGTCTGTTCCTGCAGCGTGATGGCGACGGCCGTTGCTTGTGAGTGTCTGGCCACGTTGGTCAGAATTTCCTGAAAGACTCTGAACATCGCGTTGGAGCCGGCGTGGGACAACGCGACGGACCGCAGATAGATATCAAGCGTGCATTGAATGCCCGTCCGCGTCTGAAATTCATGCGTTTGCCATTCGATCGCGGGGATGAGCCCAAGTTGATCCAGCACCACAGGGCGCAATTCGGTGGCAATTCGTTGCACCGATTGGATGGCGGTGTCGACGAGCAGGGAGATGGACTGCAGTTTTTTTCGTTGTGTCGGATCGGCCGCTTGCATCTGGTCGCTGAGTGACGACAGTTCGAGTTTCATGCCGGTCAGTTCCTGTCCGAGTTCATCGTGGATCTCGCGCGCAATCCGGATGCGTTCCTCCTCGCGCACAAGTTCCAGGCGGGCGGACAGATTTCTGAGTTGGTCATGCGAGAGCGTCAATTGCTGCTCCGCCCGTTTGCGTTCGGTGATGTCGACGAAGACCACCACCGCTCCGGTGATCTGCCCTTGCTCGATGACCGGAAACGAGGAGTATTCCACCGCAAAGGCGGTCCCGTCTTTGCGCCAGTAGACTTCGTGGTCGATCTTGCATCCGGTGCCGCTGTTGAGTGTGTCATGGATGTGGCAGCATTCACGCGGATAGGCGGTCCCATCCGGGTAGAGATGATGAATGCATTCATGCATGTCCTGCCCGAGGAGCTCATCCGACAGATACCCGAGCATGCGCGCCGCTGCCGAATTCATAAACGTACAACGGCCTGCCGTATCGATGCCATAGATGCCTTCTCCTGTCGATTCTAGCAGGAGGAGCTTGTCCTTGGTGAGTCGTTGCCGTGTCTCCTCCGCCTGCTTCCGATCGGTGATATCGGTGGCGATGCCACATAATGCGTAGCGATGGCCCTGCGCATTGCGCAGGGGAAACTTGACGACAATGCTGGTATGCAGCCCATCATCATGGAGCGCCGATTCCTCGAACCATATCGGCGCGTTGGCATCCAGAACCTGGCGATCATTCTCACGATATGTCTGAGCCTGGTCGGCGGGAAAGATTTGATCGTCCGTTTTTCCGATCAGATCCTGTTGTGACAAATGGGTGAGCGTTTCGAATTGGCGGTTGACCTGCAGGTACCGGCCCTCGAGATCCTTGATGAAAATCAACGCCGGGCTGTTGTCCATGATGGCTCGAAAGCGGTCTTCACTGTCCATCAAGGCTTCGTCGGTGCGTTTGGTGGCGGTGATGTCTCGAAAGACGACGACCCCGCCCTTCGGCTGTCCGCTCTCATCTCGCATCGGCCTCGCGGACACGTCGAGCCAGAGTCCATCCGTGTGCGCCGAAGGCCGAAGAAAGAGCAGGGCATTGGTCACCGATTCGCCGCGCAGCGCCTTTGCTAGCGGAACCTGCTCCGGAGGGTAGGGGCTGACCTTGTCCGGTAGAAAGAGGGCGTAGTGCTCGGACCACTGGCCGATTTTCCGGCCGGCCGGCCCGCTTCCGAGAATGCGTTCAGCGGCGGGGTTCCAGACTCGAAAGGTCCCTGTGTCATCCGCCATCACCACACCGTCGGCCATGCTGTTCAGGACGGACTGGAGAAACCGGGTTTGTTCCCGCAACTCTTCTTCCAGCCGCTTGCGGCCGACGGCATATTTCAACGTGCGGGCCAGCAGGGAGGCGGTCGTCTGGCCCTTGACGAGATAGTCTTGGGCTCCGGCCTGGATGAGTCTGAGTCCCAATTCTTCGTCATCTACCCCGGTCATGACGACAATGGGAATGCCGTGCGCCGCCGCATGTGTCTTGATCAGCGTTTCGGTCCCTTGGCTGTCTGGAAGGGAAAGATCAAGGAGAATGACGTCGATGGCGCGCGCATCGAGGTGCTCCATGCCGGCGGCCAGACGATCTACCTGGGCGACGACGAATGCGCCGGCTCCGGTATTGTCGAGCAATTCGCGCAAGAGGCGAACGTCGCCTGGATTGTCCTCAATCAATAGCACATGAATCGGTTTGCTGTTCATGCGGCTCCATGGTTCGACGCCGGCAGTACGACGATGCCTAGCCAGAAGTCTTCGATCGATCGCACCACCCGTACAAATTGATCCAGGTCCACGGGCTTTGAAATATAGCAGTTGGCGTGAAGGTTGTAGCTCTTGAGCACGTCCTGTTCGTCCTGCGAGGTCGTCAGGACGACCACCGGGATGTGTTTCACACTGTCGTCGGCCTTAATGGCGGCGAGGACTTCACGCCCGTCCATTCTGGGAAGGTTCAAGTCGAGCAGAATGAGGTGGGGGCGTGGCGCCGAGGAGTAAGGCTCCCGGCGGCGGAGAAACGCGAGCGCTTCGACACCATCCTTGAGTACGGTTAGATGATTGATGACCTTCGCCTCCTTCAGTGCTTCGATGGTCAAACGTACGTCCCCCGGGTTGTCCTCCACCAGGAGAATTTCGATCGGTTTCACCAGACTAGGAATGGCCATAGCCGTAACTCCTTCAATGGCGGCCGGTCAGTGAGTCGGACCGTGCTGCCTCGCGTGGATGATGCGTGACAGGCGGCGCCTGTGCGGGATCGGGAATGCTGAACCAGAAGGTCGCGCCCTTGCCGAGTTCTGATTCAACCCAGATGCATCCGCCGTGCCGTTCGATGATCTTTTTGCAGATAGCCAGGCCGATCCCGGTGCCCGGATACTCTGCTCTGGTGTGAAGCCTCTGGAAAATGACGAAGATGCGGCCAGCATATTGGGGATCGATGCCAATCCCGTGGTCATGCACCGAAAACCGCCACTCATTCTCTTCGCGCCGGGCGGAGATATGAATGCGCGGCGGCGATTCTCCACTGAACTTAATGGCATTGCTGAGGAGATTCTGAAACACGAGTGCTAACTGTGGTGCGTCGCCTCGTACGGTCGGCAACCGGTCGTGTGTGATCACCGCCTGACTTTCCTTGACCGCATTCACGATATTGTCCAGGGTACAGTTCAGCACTGCTCCCATCGGAGCCGGTTCAAACTCCCGCGCACTTGTGCTGAGACGGGAGTAGGCCAGGAGGTCTTGAATCAATGTTTGCATCCGGGTGGCCCCGTCTACGGCATACTCGATAAATTCATCCGCATCGGAATCCAGTTTCCCCCGGTACCGCTTCGCGATGAGTTGCGTGTAGCTGCTGACCATGCGTAACGGCTCCTGAAGATCGTGCGATGCCACGTACGCAAATTGTTGGAGATCGGCATTCGATCGCCCCAGTTCCGCCACAGACTGCTCCAGGGTGTGCCGGGTGTGGATCAACTCGTTCCGTTCTCGGCCCAATTGCCACGAGACCCAGATACCGAATCCCGTCAGCGGCAGAATGACCAAGAGACCGATTCCGCCGACCGTCCATAAGAGTCGGTCGACGGGCGCATAGACCTGCTCGTGAGTTTGGCGGAAGAGTACGATCCAATCGAGCCCGGGAAAATTGAGGTATCCCCTAGTCGAGGCGTAGCCGGTCACGACGGAGTCTCCACGGCGGTGATGCGTCTCTTCGACAAAACCCGATTGATCGCGGTTGGTTGCGGTTCTGGTGAGTGAAGGGATCTCCAATTGCACCGGTTCGCGTTCGGAGCCTTCGGGGAAGTGCTTCTCGCTGAGGATGACGCCCTCCCTGGTGAGTAGCAGCCAGTCATAGATATCCTGTCCGTATCGTAGCCGGCCTTCCTGTTCGAAGATCGTGCGGAGATTCTCCACTGGTACGCGCGTCGCCACGGCTCCTCGAAACACGCCTCCCGGTCCATAGATTGGGGCCATGAATCCGACCGCCTTTCCCTGTTCCAGCCCCGGGTTTGCAGACACCTTCTCCACGAAGACGGTTCCGGTCCCGCGCACGAATTCAAATGCGTCAACAGGGAACATGCGGGGGGTAGATGAGGGCGAGGAGTCAGTTGAGGCAATCACGCGCCCCTCGGCGTCGGCTATACCTAACCAGGAGTAATACCAGTAGAGCTGTTTGTAGTGCAGGAGCCTGGTCTGCTTTTCATTGGAAGTGCCGTCACGGAGGGTGCCGTCGTTTGCGAACAATTGGATATCACCGAATCGTTCGAAGAGGACGCGATCGAGTGTATCTGCAACTGCGGCCGCATTTCTGGCCAGCTCGTTCCCTCGTTCCGTTACCAGCATGGATCGAAGGAAGGACAAGGCATACAGTCCCAAGGCTGTGGCGATCAGGAAGCAGAGCAGTAGCAGCAGCGGGAGGATGCCACTGGTCCACCTGGGGCTGTATGCGAGCGCGCCTGTCGCTGAGGTTTTGTGGGCCACGATGCCTTTCATGGAGATGGACGGCCAGTTCACCTGCGGGTAACACCCTAATAGTACTCGGTTCCTATACTGAGATCCATCCGGGGGCGGCAGGTCTTGATCGTTCAATGAATGGTCTGTCTGATGCACCCGCTTGTTCGCGTGAGTGGTTGACTCGTCTGGGCTCGCCCGAGTACGTTCCTGCCACCGAGGGGGCAGGGATATGTTCATCATTTCGGCGCACGTGACGATTCCGGATGAAGACATCGAGTTGACGGCTGTGCGTGCGCAAGGCGCAGGCGGGCAGCATGTTAATAAGGTGTCGTCCGCGATCCATCTTCGTTTCGATGTCCGGGCGTCCTCTCTTCCCGATGCCTACAAGACACGGTTGCTGGCCGTACGTGACCATCGGGTCTCGCGCGAGGGCGTCATCATCATCAAAGCGCAGGACTCGCGGAGCCAGGAGCGCAATCGGGAGTTGGCGTTGGATCGTCTCCGGGAGTTGATTCTGCAAGCGACAGTGTCACGCCCGCCTCGGCGTCAGACAAAACCGACACGAGGGGCTAAGACGCGACGTCTGGAGGAAAAAGCAAAACGAGGGCGGCTGAAGGTGTTGCGAGGCAAACTCGACAAGGAATGACACGGCGGTGTCAGAAAAAGGAAGGGGCGCGTCGGATGACGCGCCCCTTCAGAGCCCAGGCGATGTCGCTCCTCGCTTAGAAGCGATTTCGTCCGCCGCGGTCGCCGCCGCCGAAGCGTCCGCCCCCGCCGCCGCCAGAACGCGACTCTTGCGGTTTCGCTTCGTTGACGGTGAGTTGACGTCCACCCATATCCGAGCCGTTCAAGGCGGTGATGGCTGCCTTTGCTTCCTCTTCCGTCGACATTTCCACGAAGCCGAAGCCGCGTGATTGTCCGGTGAACTTGTCCGTGATCACGCGCGCCGATTCGACGGTGCCGTGAGCCGAGAACAGGTCGTTCAGTTGCGATTCAGTGGCAGCATACGGCAGTCCGCCGACATACAATTTGTTACCCATGGGGGCCTCTCCTTTTGAAAAATGACATTGTCGGCGACACGAGAACAGAGGGATGAGGGGAATGAGCGGGCCGAAGACGCGATGATTGAGGCGACTTGGGTCGGACTTCCGATCAACTGCTCGCTGACAAACAATATCGGTGATGGGCCGTTTAGTCGTCTAAAGCTCATGCGGCCCGTCATGAACTTCCTCGGCATCGTATCAGATGTCATGCGCGATTGCTAGAGCTGTCACGGAGCCGGAAGTTTTGCCTATTCGAGGCGGATCTGGGAGCAAACGGAGGAATGGGGTCGGGAAAACCGGGTGCGGTCTGATCAGCTGCCTGAGGAGGCCGTGCGAAGTGATGAGGCCAGCCCTAGTTTGGAGAGGGTGTAGATCAGCCACTTCGAGGGATCGAAATTGTACCAGAGCGGGCCGTTGCGATAGTCGCTTGGGAAGGTGTGGTGATAGTTGTGGTAGCCCTCGCCGAAGGTGAGCAGGGAGACAAGCCAGGAGTTGCGGCTTGAATCCGCAGTCCCATACGGTTGATCGCCCCAGATATGACAGACGGAATTAATGCAGAACGTCGAATTCAGCACGGCGAAGGTGCGTCCAACTCCGGCCAGCATGAACCCTCCAATACCACCCTGCCATCCGTCGTAGAGGAAGCCCACAACAAAGGGAAGGGCAAGGCCGACGAGCACGATTGCGGCATAGTTGCGGTGTTGCCACATCGCCACCGGGTCCTGCATGACCCGGGAGCCGAATCGTTCATCGTTGCACGGCACCGGATTGAGTAGCCAGCCGCAATGGCTGTACCAGAACCCCCGTTTGGCGTTGTACGGATCAGCCGGGTCATCACAATGCGCGTGATGGCGCAGGTGATCAGCGGTCCACTTCGCGCCGGAATTTTGAAGCGCCCACCCTCCGGCGACCAAGAGACAGGCCTTGACCCAGTCGGGGCATTCAAAACTGCGATGGGTCAATAATCGGTGGTACCCGACGGTGATTCCCAGTCCGGTGACGACATAGAGAACGGCGAACATGGTCCAATCCAACCATGAGTATCCGAACAGCAGCCCATAACCGGGAACCGCAATGACGGAGCCGGCCACGACCGACCAAAAGAGCAGGTAGGTCCAGAACTTATGATGCACCCGGTGGACAATGTGGGCTGGAACTGCGTTCGGGGACGTCTGTTGCATCCCGCTACAATAGATAAGCAGGCGCCATTTCGCAAGAGCCTGTTACCGGCGTCGGGTTTCGTCAACCGCGAGAGCGGAGCGGCGTTGAATCAAGCACGATCGATCATCAACCAGTGTCCGCATGGGACATCTCGAGTCGAGGGCAGGCGGGTCATCAGGCATCGAAAGGAGTGAGTATGCGCAGGACATGGAGAGATCAGCGGGTAAACAGGAAAATCGTGCTCGTGGGTGGATTCGTGGCCGCGATGGTGGGGGCGCATGGCTTCGCCTGGTCGGCGGGTGATCCGCACGCTGCCCCTACTCAGGATGCGCCGGCGGCATCCTCCGTGCCATCCAACGCCGATGGGGCAGGGGCTGAGGACCGGGGGCGAGGAGGGCGCCAGGGGAGGAAGGCCTGTGCCGAGGATGTGAAAAAGCTGTGTGCGGGTATCAAGCCAGGAGAGGGGCGAATTGTTCAGTGCCTGAAAGAGCATACGCAAGACTTGTCGCCCGCCTGTGCGGACACCATGCAGCAACGGGGTAAACGCCGATCATAACCTCCAGCAGGGGGCGTGGCAGCGATTTCTGAGGTGTGTGAGCAACTGACGCTTGATCTGAAGACACGGTTCGGCGTCGCGCTTGTCCGCCGCGGATTTCGTCAATTTATTTTTCGAAGCGCATCTCGTGCGATACAGTGACCACTAGACATACGGGAGGGTACGTATGAGTGGCACTACGGGGCAGGAACAGTTTTCGGTCGATTTGCGTCAGCATCCCAGGTTACGGGTTTCGGCACCATTCGTCTGCTCGTTGTCGCGCTTAGGTTTGGCCAAATGGCTCAGTCGCGGAGGAGATGGAATTGGCGTGGTCTTTGACGTATCGATGCGAGGCGCCAAGGTCATGAGCGAAGCGGGGATTCAGCGCGGCGACAGACTGTCGGTCAGCCTGTCGTTGCCGAATCAGGTTTCGCCGATGACCGTCGAGGAGGCCACGGTCCGCTGGGAGCGGGAGCAGGTGTATGGCCTGGAATTTGTGAATCTTTCGTCTGTGGCGGAAATGAGGCTGCGGAAGTTCATCGCACTGGCGACAAAGCCCGCGTCCTAGCGCCAGACTTCGCGCGGCCAGACAGCAGGCACCAGACCTGGCCGATTTCACGGCCCGTTGGCACTGTTTCGACGGTGGCTGCTCCGCCGCGGTGAGGCGGCGGGCTGTTCATTACTGTGAGTGCGGGCTTCTGCAACGAATGTTCCGTCTGCCTTCGAGATTGCGCTCGCCGCTCCGTTTCCATACAATGGCCTCCCCATTCGGCCATGTCCAGGACACAGACCCACCATACGCGGCGGCACCCACACAGCCCCTATCATCCCATGTATTGGCCTACCTGGGTTGGCATCGCGCTGTTTCGTCTGCTGTCGTGGCTCCCGTATCACTCGCAACTGGCATTCGGGCGGCAGTGCGGGCGACTGCTGCATAGCCTCCTGAGTAAGCGGCGAGAGATCGTGCGCGTCAACTTGCAGCTCTGCTTCCCTGATCAGAGTCCGGAAGAGCGCAATGCGGTCGCGCTGCATTGTTTTGAGTCCATGGGGATGGGCGTCCTAGAAATCGCGATGGCCTGGTGGGCTCAGGATCCCCGCGAGCATTGCGAATGTACGATCAAGGGGCTGGACCATCTTCGTGACGCCCTTCGTGCAGGGCGCGGGGTGTTGCTCTGTGGCGCACATTTGCATTCGGCGGAGCTGGCCGGGCGGTTCATGGCTCTCGAGCAACCCGTGGCGATCGTCTATCGGCCGCAGAACGATATCGTGGCGGACATGGTCGCAAACCGTTGCCGGAGCCGCTACTATTCCGATTTGATTCAACACCGGGATATGCGGGGGATCTTGCGCGCGTTGGCAAGAAATCAGGTGGTTTGGTACGCCCCCGACATCGATGCGGGCACCAAACGCAGTGTCTTCGCCCCGTTCTTCGGGGTGCCGGCTGCGTCATTGACCGCGACCTCCAGATTAGCCAAGGTCAGTGGAGCTGCGGTGGTGCCCTGCTTCTACTACCGGCGCTCTGATGGATCCGGCTATGACATCGAAGTGGGGCAGTCGCTCGACCAGTTTCCGTCCGGAGAAATGGTCGAGGATGCGACACGCATCAATCGCTTGATCGAAAACGCCGTACGCCGGGTGCCGGAGCAATATTTCTGGCAGCACCGTCGCTTCAAGAGTCGCCCGCCCGGTGAGCCGCCGCTCTACAAGCGCTAGGCGGCACCCCATCACCGGAGTGATCGTCCGGCGGGTCTCATCGACGAGGTCCTGGTAACTTCTGCGGAAGTATTCGGCGTCTGTTCCCTGCTACGGTATACTGACCCTGCTGATTCACACAGACGATCGCATCATCCGCTTGGCCATGGATCAATCCAAGAAGCTCTCTCCTGCACAGAAAGAGTTGCGTCAGCACCAGCGGCGTGTGGCGCCGCCCGGGTGCCTGTTGTCCTTTGCCCCGTTTGCTCCGACTCTCAGTTTTAACGGCGATGCAGAGGGTGAGGGCGTCATTCTCAACCTCTCGCCCGGTGGCTGCAAAATCAACAGCGATGTGGGTGTGAAGGTGGGGGATGCGATGTCGCTGATCATGCTGCTCCCTGGGGAATCATCTCCCACAGCGGTGGATCTGGCCCTGGTGCGATGGGGACAGGATGCGTGTTTCGGTGTCGAGTTCGTGTCGATGGGTACGGTCGAACAGGATCGCTTGCGTCAGTTCGTGGTCGCCTCCGCGGTGGGGGGCTAGCACCACGCAGGCATGGGCGATAGGAGGGAAGGGGCACGTGGAACACACAAAGACATTGCGCAAGTCCCGTCGGGTCGCCACCGAGTGTCGCCTGGAGTTCGTCGGGGAGGACGACTTCGACGGTGAGGCCGAAATGTTGGATGTGTCCTCAACCGGCTGCATGGCTCGATCTGAGCGTACGATGTCGCCCGGGCTTCGCATGAAGGTCTCGCTGTTCCTGTCGGATGGGCTGGAGTGGCCGGTCCGGGTAGAAGAGGCGGTCGTTCGATGGGCGCGGGGAGGAGAGTTCGGGATCGAGTTTGTGGTCATGCGTCCTCCCCAGCTACAACGCATTCAGCAGTACGTCATCAAGCATCGTCCGCTGTCGTAACCCGTCTTCGATTCGTTGCCCCCTGCAGTTCCCTTTCCAGTCGGATCCCGATCTGGTCTCACGTCGTTGGTCTTCTCCATCTGCAGCGTGATGTCGGCCGGGAGCCTCGTTGCTTTACCTGCGATGCTCGCCTACAATTTCGACGGAATGCGGGGCGCATGTGCAGCGGGCCCGGCCCATGCTGCGGCTTCGTGAAGGAGGCGGCTCTCACCTGATGATCGAGTGGGTAGGACGGAAGACCATTGCCGGCTATGCATACCTGGCGGCCTTGGCCACGCTCTTCACGCAAGCGATGGTGGATGTGCTGTCCCCAGCGCGGCAGGGACGTGGGGAGACGCTGCGAGTTCTGATCCGCCAGATCCTCTTTACGGGGGTCGATGCATTGCCTGTCACCAGCGTCATCGCGCTTCTGCTCGGCATCATCATTGTGACGCAGGCCGGCACCCAGCTTCCCAGGCTCGGGGCAGGCGGGCTGGTGGGGAGCATCATCGTGGTCACGGTGATTCGAGAGCTCGGCCCCTTGATCACCGCATTCATTGTCGTCGGCCGGTCGGGAACGGCGATTGCCACGGAATTGGGCAACATGTCCGTGACGCGAGAGGTGGTCGCACTCCGACTCATGGGGATTCCCATCAGCCAATTCGTCATCATGCCGCGCATAGTCGGCATGGTGCTCTCGATGCTGTGCCTGACGTTCTACTTCGATGTCGTGGCGGTGTTCGGTGGATATCTGGTCGCAGATGCACAATTGACCATTCCCTTCTCCGCATTTGTCGAGAGTGTCACCCAGGCGCTGTCGACGACGGATGTGTTGATGACCGCAATCAAGGGGCTGGGGTTTGGATCGGCCGTTGCCGCCGTCTGTTGCTACCATGGCCTGGCGGTGCAATCCTCCTATACCGAAGTGCCGCAACAAACCACCAGGGCGATGATCAATTCCTTCGTCTTGTGTCTGCTGGTGGATGTCGTCGTGACGGTGCCGCTCTATCTATGAGCGAGGCAGCGATCAGCTTTTCGCAGATTCGGACGCCCCTGGAGGGCGGCTTGTCCTCCCTGGAGCTGGATGTGCACATCGCGGCAGGTCAGTTCGTGGCGCTGGTGGGGCCGAGCCGCTCGGGGAAAAGCCTGGTCATCGAGTTGGCAGCGGGGCTGGTGCTACCGGAATCCGGGAGAGTCACGGTTTTGGGGCAGGACTGGAGCACTGTCCAGGATGGAGCGGTCAGCCCGGTTCGACTGCGTGTGGGGACCGTGCTGCAGCAGCCGGGGCTCTTGAGCAATATGACCCTGTTCAACAACGTGCTCTTACCGCTACGGTATCATCGCGGGTTGCTGCCGGCTCGTCAACGGGAGCAGCTGGTGATGGTGCAGCTGGAACGGTTAGGGGTGATGGCATTGCGGGATCGATTTCCCGCTGAGCTCAATCAGGGAGAGATACGGAGGGGAGCCATTGCCCGCGCGTTGATGCTGGAGCCGGAGGTCCTGCTGTTGGACGATCCTGTGGCAGGATTGGATGCAGACACGGTGCTGGTTCTGAAGCAGTATATCGAAGAGCACCGACGTCGCCACCCATTGACCGTCGTGGCGGCGTTACGCGCCTGGTCACCTTTCATGGAAGGTGCGGATCGACTGGTGGTGTTGCAGGATGGACGGGTGGCGGCCGATGGCACTCCTGAAGCAGTGGCCGGGACGGTTCCTCCATCGCTGAGACGATATGTCGGGTAATCGGCTCGAGAGCACGGCGCAGTCTTCGGAGTGAGAGAGGATCGATCATGCATTATTCACATCGACTGTCGAGCGGCAGATTGGCGCAGATTGTCGGGACCTTCGTGGTGATTCCGGTGCTGATTTTGGTCGGTGCCGGTTTTTGGATGTCGCGGGCCGAACATCTGTTTGAACCCAAATATTCGCTCATGGCCAGCCTCAGCAAATCATATGGCCTGGAGCCGGGAGCTCCAGTGGTGGTCTCGGGCATTTCGATCGGCCGGGTCAAGCAGGTGGATTTGAATGATCGTGGAACCGTCGACCTGACCCTGCAGCTCTTGACCCGATACCAGAATATGGTGAAGGACAACTCCGAATTACGAATTACGAAGAGCGGTGTGGTGGTCGGTCAGACCCAAGTCGATATCGGGATGGGCACATCCAACAGTTCGGTCTTGGGCGATGGCGCGACGATCCGTGCCGTGGAACCGAAAGACATCGCCGATCTGCTCAGCGAGGTCGAGCCGGTGTTGATGGCGGTGAAGCACACGTTACTTCGAGTGGAAACGATCACGCAGGATCTGCAAGGTGGTCTCAAAGCAGGCGGAAAGGCATTGGAGCAGGTGGCCGTGGCGACGCAGGATCTGCCGTCGGTGGTGGCATCGGTTCAGCGAACGATTGCCTCGGTGGAGCAAACGGCGACGGCACTCCCGGCGATGACCGGTTCTATCAAGCGGACTCTGAGCGTGGTGGACCGTGTG
Source organism: Nitrospira sp. (assembly GCA_016788885.1). Classification (NCBI taxonomy): domain Bacteria; kingdom Pseudomonadati; phylum Nitrospirota; class Nitrospiria; order Nitrospirales; family Nitrospiraceae; genus Nitrospira; species Nitrospira sp. Next base: position 29,508 of record JAEURX010000014.1, read on the forward strand.
ACCGCGGACGTGCAGCAGGCCACCGGCCGCCTGCCGGCTATTCTGGACAGCGCCGAGTCCACGTTGACCAGCGTGAAGCGCCTTTCGGATTCCGTGGACGAGGTCAGCCAGGAATTGATGCCGGTGATTCGGACGGCCGAAGGCACATTGACCGATGTCTCGATTCTGGTGCGCGGCGCGAAGCAGACGTTTCCCTTCAATCGGTTTGCGCAGAACGCCGGGCCGACACCGAAGGAATCGCCTGTGCCATCCCAGCCGGGCACGCAGAGCTTGAGGGGAGATCAACTGCGTCGATGAGACCGCGATTGGATGGGTGCCACGCAGTCTTGGGCGTCATGGCGCTGTGCACGTTCCTGGGATGCGCAAGTCCTCCGCCACCTGCGTCTCCCGAACCACAGCTTGGGCCAGGGGCGGCACAGATTGCGTCTCTTCGGCGGCAGGGCGAGCATTGGCAGATGCGGGGGGATCGCGCCCGTTCAGCGGAGGCCTACGATGCGGCACGTCGCTTGGCGGAAAGTCTGGACGACAGGAGGAGCCTCATTGCGACGCTCAATGATATCGGTCGCTTGTCTCTGAGCCGAGGGGATTCGGCTCAGGCCATCATCTTGCACGAGCGGGCGGTCGCCATGGCTCGGGAACTTGGCGGTGCGGACCTCCTGCTCGAAAGTGTGATCGCACTGGGCGCTGCGCAGCATCAGGCCGGGCAAATCCATGAGGCCGAACAGCGTTATCAGGAGGCGCTGGAGTGGGCTCAACAGCAGGGAGATCAGTCGGCGGAGGCGACCCTTCGAAACAATCTCGGCTTACTGCGACAGGCGAAGGGAGACCTTGAGGAGGCCGCACAACTGTTTCGGCAGGCCATGGTCTTCAATCAGGCAGTCGGCAATCTCGCCTCCGAAGCCAGCAATCATGTGAACCTGGGGATGGTGGCCGAGGCCCGCCAGGCCTACGATACGGCTGAACAGGAGTTTGCACGAGCCCTGGAATTAGACAAAGCGGCGGAGCATCGGGACGAGATTGCGGCTGATCTCTTACGGTTGGGACGGGTTGCCGACCGCCGTGGATTTCCTGATCGCGGCTTGGTCTTCTTCGAGCGCGCCTACCACAGCTATCTGGCGCAAGGCGATCAGGCCCGAGCCGGGGCTGCACTGACGCAGGCCGTGGTCTGTGCGAAAAAGTTGGGACGGGATGCGGAGGTGACGCGTTTGGAACGCGCGCTGACGCGGTTGGCAATGCCCTCTCCCGCGAAGTAGCGGGTGTGACGATTGGCGGAGCGCCGGTTACTTGATGGCGACAGCCTTAACCTCTTTGTAGGTCGTGTGCCCCTGCAACACCTTTTGAATGCCGTCCTGCACCAGGGTCGTCATGCCGTCGTCCATGGCGGCCTTGAGCATTTCATCCGTTTTGGCTTTGTTTTGGATCAACTTCTTCATGTGATCCGTCCCCAGCAGCAACTCGTGCAACGCCACGCGGCCCTTTAACCCGGTGCGGTTGCAGGTATCGCAGCCTTTCCCTCGATAGAGTCGGAAATTGGCGTCGAAGGGAACGTTCAGCGATTCCCAGTACGCCGGGCCATACCCCAGCCGCAATTCTTCATATTCTTCCTTGGAGGGCTGATAGGCCTCTTTACAGTCTTTGCAGATGCGCCGTGCTAACCGCTGAGCCAGCACCCCCAACATGGCATCGGCGAAACTGAAGGAGTCGCAGCCCATGTCCAATAGACGCGTGATGGTTTCCACGGCGCTGTTGGTGTGCAAGGTGCTCAGCACCAGGTGACCCGTCAGCGAGGCTTCGATCCCGGTATCCGCCGTTTCCTTATCGCGCATTTCTCCGACCATGATGACGTCCGGGTCGGCGCGGAGAAAGGCGCGCATGGCGGCCGCGAAGGTGAATCCGATTTTCGCATGAACCTGCACCTGGCGGAGACCGTATTGCGTGATTTCGACCGGGTCCTCTGCCGTCCAGATTTTGATGTCCGGGGTGTTGATGTACCCGAGGACGGAGTGCAGCGTGGTGGTTTTCCCGGACCCGGTGGGGCCGACGCAGAGGATGATGCCGTAGGGCTTTTGAGCGATATTCTTGATCTCGCGCAAGTTCCGGTCTGAGAACCCCATCTTATCAACGGGGAGCGGTTCGCTTGCGGCGAGAATACGCATGACGACGTCTTCGTTATAGCCGGCGGTCGGGATGGTGGCGACACGCAGCTCAATTTCCTTGTTCTCGCCGATCTTGAATTTGATCTTGCCGTCCTGAGGCTTGCGGCGTTCCGCGATGTCGAGGCTGGCCATGATCTTGAGCCGGGACACGATGGCGCGGCGATAACTTGGCGGGATCTTCATGTATTCGAAGCAGTCGCCGTCGACCCGGAACCGAACGAGCGTGTCGCGTTTTTCGCCGTAGGGTTCGATATGAATGTCTGAGGTGCCTTGGCGGAACGCGTCCGCAATGATTTGGTTCGCGAGACGCACGATGGCATTGTCGTTTTCATCGAGTCCGGCACTGGACGCTTCTTCCTGAGCCTCCAGCTGGGACTCGCTGACCAACTCGCCGAGAATGTCCGAGACATTCTCGTTCATCTTGGTGACGGTTTCTGGAGTGCCGGTGGTACTCGTCAGAAACAGGGCGATGTCGCGGCGGAGACTGACGGCGAAGCGGATATTCAGGCCAGGAAAGGTGCGTTTAATGTCCTGGACGCGGTCCAAATCACCGGGGTCGTCGGTCAGGATCTCGATCGCGGCGCGATCCCGCTTCAGGGGCATCCAGTGGTTTTTTTTCAGATAGTCGACATTGAGATTTTTCAGTAGCTCGATGTCGACGATGGTGCGTTCGTTGTACTCGATGTAGGGGCACTTGTGGAAGTTGGCCAATGACTTGCCCAGTTCGGCCTTCGGAATTTTGTATTTCTCAATGAGAAGCGATTCGATGTCCGTCGTGCCCTTCTTCGCTTCGGTCAAGGCGACATCGAGATCCTGTTGTGAGATTTTGCCGTTGTTCAGTAGATAGTCGAATTTCGACGGTGGCTTTTTGGAGGTTTTTCGCAGCGTGTGAAATGCCGTCCCCAGCGCTTTGGCGATTTCCGCGACGCATTCCTCGTCTTTGCGCGTGAATCGCCCACCGCTCTTCTTGTTGAGAAGCTGGATGACGCCCATGAGATATTTGTTTTCGGCAACGACGGGATAGGTGAGGACCTGCTTGGTCTTGAACCCCGTGTTCTTGTCGTAGGTGGCGTCATGGGTCAGCGCGGGATGAATCGTGCCCAGCTCGGCCAGGCTATAGGCATCTCCCACATTGACCGGGCGGAGGTACTTGGCGCAGAACCCCGGAAGACTCTGTTCTGTGATCGGGGTGCGCACTTCCTGAACCGTATCGAGATGGGGGATCTTGGAAAAGATTTCCTTCTTTTCCGAGTCGACGACGAACAGCGTGAGATCTTCTGCGTCGAAACAGCTGAGAATGTCGTGGCGTAGGTCGAGGAGAATTTGATCGATGTCTGCCGCGGCGAGGATCTGTGCGCTGATCCGTTTGACGTTTTCGGCGTTCCCGGCCTTGAGTGCGGGGTCACTGACACCAGGCAGCGGAGCTTTGGGCTGCATCACGTTGTCTCCAACAGGCTGAACGGGGAGCTGAGTGTGGTGTCGGGATGCAATATCGGACTGGGAACCTGCGTCAGGCACAGGTTCCTGGCCGGGCTTCTTCCGTGTGTGTCAGTGTATCGCAACGGCGGGTCAAGGCAAGCAAAAGGCATTTTCTCAAACCCGGAGTTGCGGTCGGGTGGGGGCCTGGTGACGCAACGTGGAATGAGCGTGGTGACGGTGGAGAAGCGGAGGAAGGGTCAGGATGCAGACTGCATCAATGTCGTCAGTGTCTGGAGGACTTGGTCGGGGGCGATTTTTTTCGTTTCGCCGGTCTGACGTATTTTGAGTTCAACCTGCCCCTGTGCCAAGCCCTTTTCCCCGATGACCAGGTGGAAGGGGGCACCGATCAGGTCGGCATCGTTAAATTTGACCCCGGCGCGTTCGTCACGGTCGTCCCAGAGGACTTCGATGCCGGACTCTTGTAGTGATCGGTACAAAGAGCCTGCGAGCTGGCTGACCGGCTCGGACTGACTGAGCGGCAACAGGGTGACGTGAAACGGCGCGATGGGAATCGGCCACTTGATGCCCTTGGCATCGTGATTCTGCTCAACCGATGCGGCGGCCACGCGGCTTACGCCGATGCCATAACAGCCCATGACGGCCAACTGTTCCTGTCCTTGCGCGTCGAGGAACGTCGCCTTCATGGCCTGGCTGTATTTCGTGCCCAACATAAAGACATGGCCGACCTCAATGCCTTTGGCCGTCTTTAGCGTGCCATCGTTCCGCGGAGAGGGATCACCGGCCTGTGCATTCCGTAAATCCGTGAATTGATCCACGGTGAAGTCACGGTTCCAGTTGGCGTCGACGTAATGGGTATCGGGTTGGTTGCCTCCCACGGCGAAGTTGGCCATGGCTTTCACGGCCCAGTCGGCCAGGATCCGGATCTTTTTCAGACCGACAGGCCCAACGTATCCGACGGGAGCGCCGGTCAATTGCGGAACGAGTTCCGGGGCGACGAGTTCAATGTCGGTGGCACCTAAGAGGCGTTTGACCTTAATCTCGTTGACCGCATGATCGCCGCGAACCAGCACGGCCACGGTTTCTTTCCCTGTGCTGTACAGAAGGGTCTTGACCAGTTGGGCCGGAGTGATGTTCAGGAACGATGTGACCTCTTCGACTGTTCGCCGTCCAGGAGTCGATACGGCGGTGAGCGGGCGAAGTGCAGGCAACTCGGCTGGCTCAGGCGCCAACACCTCGGCCCGCTCGACGTTGGCGGCATACGTGCCTTCCCCGCTATAGACGATGGTTTCTTCGCCGGTCTCGGCCAGCACCATGAATTCGTGTGAGGATGTTCCGCCGATCAGGCCAGTGTCCGCCTCTACCGGTCTGAAGGTGAGTCCGCAGCGGGCGAAGATGCGGTTGTAGGCCTCGTACATCTTTTGATAACTCAGCCTGGCCCCGGCTTCGTCTCGGTCGAAGCTGTACGCATCCTTCATGATGAACTCGCGTCCCCGCATCAACCCGAAACGGGGTCGGATTTCATCCCGGAACTTCGTCTGGATCTGATAGAAGTTGAGCGGCATCTGCCGATAGGAGCGGACTTCGCGGCGGAAGAGGTCGGTGATCACCTCTTCATGCGTCGGACCGAGGCAGAAGTCACGCTCGTGGCGATCCTTGAATCTCAGGAGTTCCTTGCCGTAGAAATCCCACCGCCCCGTTTCCCGCCACAGTTCGGCCGGGGAGGCGACGGGCATGAGGACTTCCTGTGCGCCGGCGCGGTTCATTTCCTCACGGACAATCTTCTCGATTTTTCGAAGAACACGTAATCCAAGCGGGAGATAGGTATAGATGCCGGCCGCAACCTTGCGAATCATGCCGGCGCGCAGCATGAATCGATGGCTGACCGTTTCAGCTTCGCCTGGATCTTCTCGCAGCGTGGGGATGAGTGTTTCGGAAACGCGCATGTGGGGTTATGGGGAAATCAGTCGCTCAATGTCGTTCCAGAAGGCAAAAATCATGATGCCGACTAATAGCACCAATCCCACCTGTTGTGCCAGTTCTCGCTGCCGATCTTCAAGAGGTTTTCGTCGAATCGCCTCAATAAAGAAAAACAATAAGTGTCCCCCGTCCAAAATGGGAATGGGCAGCAGGTTGAGCACGCCCAGGTTGATGCTCAGCATCGCCATGAGAAAGACCAGGCTTGAGGTGCCCTGTTCGGCGGCATCCCCCGCCGTTTTGGCGATTGTGAGCGGCCCGCCGATGTTTTTCCGCGAGATATCTCCCGTGATGATCTTGTAAATGCCCACCACCGTCAGCTCGGTCCATCCCCAGGTGGCCTGGGCTCCGAGCCAGGGCGCCTTCAGCGGTTCGTTGGTTTGGAGAATCGTCTGGTTCTGAGCCGAAATGCCGATTTTTCCTATTTCAGCCGGTTTCCCGTCCACGGTCGCCTTTTCGCCCATGGGTGTCACGGCGACCGTTTGGGCGGATCCGTTCCGTTGAATCTCAAACTGCAGCGCGTGGTTCGGGTTCTCCCGCACCAGCGCAGTCATTTGGGACCAGGTGAAGATGTCGTGTCCATCGATGCGTACGACGCGGTCTCCGGCAGTGAGTCCTGCAGCCTGCGCGCGGGAGCCGGGGATGACGGCTGTGATGACCGGAGCCCGCTCCTCAATGCCAAGTTGATAGATCGTGGTGGGCTTGCCGTTGTCCTGCACGGTGGTTTTACCCGGAGTTACGAGCACCGTCTTGATCTGTTCCCCGCGAGTGAGGTCCAACGTCAGCTGCTTGCCGTTGCTTTGGGAGATGAATTTCAGCAACTCCGCATTAGTCGAGATCTCTTTCTCATTGACCCGGATGATCCGGTCGCCGGGCTTTAATCCGGCCTGATCGGCCGGCGAGCCAGGAAGGACGGCTTCGATTTCCGGAATGATGTCCTTGAAGCTGGGCACCGGCAGCGTGTAGCCGAGCCCGATATAGGCCGTATAAATCAAATAGGCGAGGATGAAGTTGAAAATCGGACCGGCTGCGACGATGAGGGTCTTCCCCCACAGCGATTGATGGACGAAGGCTCGCTTCTTGTCTTCGGGGGTCAGAGGCTCGTGTTCGTCCTCGCCGAAGAGCTTGACGTAGCCACCGAGCGGAACAACCGAAAGGAGGTATTCGGTTTCACCAATTTGCCGGCCGAAGATCTTGGGTCCGAAGCCGAGGGAAAACTTCAGCACCTTGACGCCGACCCAGCGTGCGGCCAGGAAATGTCCCGCTTCATGGAAGGCGACGAGGACGCCCAATACCACCAGGAACGGAAGGGCCCAGTGGGTCAGCATCGACACCACGTCAGGGGACCAGACAAAGGTTGTTCCCACAACAGCACTCCTTGGGTTCAGGGTATTACCGCGTCAAGGCGTGGACCAGGGACTCGGCCTTTTCACGAGCCCAACGATCAGCTTCGAGAGCATCATCCAAGCCCGCGATGGGTCGCGGCGTGTGAGCGTCCATTGTACTCCGAATAATGTCCGGAATATCCAGAAAACGGATTCCGCTCTGGAGGAAGGCCTCGACGGCCACCTCGTTGGCGGCATTCATCGTGGCCGGCATGGTGCCACCGATTCGTAAGGCGTCATAGCCGAGCTGTAAACAGGGAAATCGATCATGATCCGGCTTGAAAAACGTCAACGTGGCGATCTCGGTCAGGTCCAGGGATGGAAGGTCCAGCGGCATCCGCTCGGGATACCGCATGGCATAGGAGATCGGTGTCCTCATGTCCGGGAGCCCCAGCTGGGCGATCACCGACCGGTCTCTGTATTCTACCAGAGAATGGATGATGCTCTCGCGGTGGACCAGCACTTCGATCTGCGTCTCCGGAATATCGAAGAGCCACCGGGCTTCGATGACCTCCAACCCCTTGTTCATCAAGGTGGCCGAGTCGATGGTGATCTTGGCGCCCATTTTCCAGTTCGGATGTTGCAAGGCGCGCTCGGGTCCCACATCCTGGAGTTGCTCGCGAGAGAAGTTCCAGAGCGGCCCGCCCGAGGCGGTCAGGATCACGCGTTTCACGTCTTCCCGGCGATGGCCTTCAAGCGATTGAAAGATGGCGCTGTGCTCACTGTCGATGGGGAAGATGCGGACGTGGTGTTTCTTGGCCTCCGCTTGCATCAGGGCTCCGGCCATGACCATCGGTTCTTTATTGGCGAGTGCGATCTGTTTGCCGGCTCTGATCGCCGCCAACGTGGGGACAAGGCCTGCTCCGCCGACGATGGCGGAAATCACCAGTTCAGCGTCCGGCGATTGCGCCACCTGTGCCACCCCTTCCTGGCCGGCGAAGATCTTGACGGGGAGGTCGGCGCAGCGCTGTCGCAGTTTTTCTGCGGCGGCTTCGTTGGCTAGGGCGGCGAAGGCCGGGCGGAACCGGCGAATTTGTGCTTCGAGTTTGTCGTCGTTCGAGCCGGCGGTGAGGCCGATGACGCGAAACTCCTGCGGAAACCGATCCACAATATCGAGGGTGTTCGTGCCGATTGAGCCGGTCGAACCCAGAATGACAATGTTCTTCATGGCATGCTCCAGAGCAGGCGGACAATCATGCGTTACACGTTGGCGACGATCGCGACATAGTAGTAGAACGCCGGTCCCGTGAACAAGAGGCTATCGAGTCGATCCAGCATCCCGCCATGGCCGGGAATGAGCGCCCCGGAGTCTTTAAACCCCGCATGGCGTTTCATGGCCGATTCTGCGAGGTCGCCGATGAGGCCGGCAATCGTGAGGAGCAGACCGAGTGCGAGGCAGTCGACGAGTGAGAAGCGCGGAAGAAACCAGGCTCGTGCGACGACGGCTGCCAGGCAGGCGAGGACAATCCCTCCGGCCAATCCTTCATACGTTTTCTTGGGACTCACGATCGGTGCGAGCGCATGTCGCCCCAGCGACTTTCCCGCGATGTAGGCCCCGGTGTCTCCGGCCCAGGTGACCAGCACCACAAAAAAGATCAACATGGTTCCATCAGGCTGGGCTCTCGTCAGAAGGAGATAACCGAGCGACAGGCCGACGTATAAGACGCCCATGATCAGCACCATGCCGTCAAGAAGCGAATCTTTCAAAGGCTTGCCGGAGAACAGCGGCATACACAAGGCGGATGACAATGTCCCCGCTAGGACGGTGCGTTCGCTGAGCAGGCCCGGCCACTGCGTGCTGCCGAGGAACAGGCCGGTGAAGGCGACGCCGGCCCATCCCCACCAGGGCCAGGACGCGGGGCCGACATGCAGGCGATAAAATTCGCCTACTGCGAACATCCCCGAGATGACGACCAGCACGAAAAAAGCTACCGGTCCCAGGTCGCGCACGAGAAAAAAGAAAATCGGAACAAACACGACGGCCGCGAGGACGCGGCGAATCGTTTCCGACGAGGAACGGGGGCGAGCATGGTCCAGGGGGGGCGGCATCGTCTCCTCGCACTGGCATGCTCCCGGTTTCACCACGAAGAGACTAGGAGGAAACGCTGCTGAACACTCGACCGAAACGGCGCTCGCGCCGCTGGTATTCAATCAGCGCGACCAACGTTTCGCGTCGACGGAAATCCGGCCAGAGAGTCGGGGTGAAGTAGAGTTCCGTATAGGCCAGTTGCCATAACAGAAAGTTGCTGATTCGAGTTTCGCCGCTGGTGCGAATCAAGAGGTCTGGGTCTGGAAGATCGTGTGTATAGAGCGCCTGTTGTAGGACCCCTTCGTCGATCTGATCGATCGTGAGCCGACCTGCGTGCACGGCCTGCGCAAGATCCTTGGCTGCATCAACGAGTTCCGCACGGCCGCCGTAACTGAGGGCCACGTTGAGGATGAGTTTGTCGAGATGGGCGGTTTCCTGTTCGGTGGTGCGGACCCACTGCAGCGCCGACGCGGGAAGTGCCGTCACACGGCCGATCGTCTGGAAGCGTACGCCCTTCTCGACCAGGCTCGATCGCTCGGTCGAAAGATAATGTTCCAGCAATCCCATGAGCGCCGTGATTTCCTGGGCCGGCCGGTTCCAGTTTTCCTGTGAAAACGCATAGATCGTCAGGACTTTGATGCCCAATTCCAGGGAGAGTGAAATGAGCTCCCGAACGGACTTGATCCCTTCCTGATGACCGGCGATGCGTGGAAGCCCTCGCAGCTCCGCCCATCGGCCGTTGCCATCCATGATCACGGCAAGATGTTTGGGCAGCAAGTCAGGGTCGAGTTGCGAGAGCAGGTCGGCGTCTGGTGGTGGCTCAATTTCGCGGGATCGAGGGTCAGTCATGGAGCGGCGTGGGCACCTGTTTCGTATGTGATGCAAGCCCTGGAGTCAGTAATTCGAGTCTAGCGGTGGGGTCCTGGAAAGTCAAACGGAATTTCCCAATTTCGCTGTATTTGCAGATGGTTCGAACGTGCTCGCATTGCACCGCCGGAAATGAGTGCGTTATACTCACGCACCGCACGAGAGGAGAATGTTCATGGCCAAGGACGAGTCCGGGGCGTTGGCGCGTTTCGGAGTGACCGATCGAGACATCGAGCAGGCGCTGGGACGGGTCAAGGTGTCCAACGTCGACTACGCCGACCTCTATTTCGAATATTGTCAGACCGAGTCGGTCTCCATGGAAGAGGGGATCGTCAAACGGGCGACGAAGAGTATTGGCCAGGGCGTCGGAGTGCGGGCGACAGCCGGTGAGAAAACCGGCTTTGCCTATTCCGATGAGCTGACCTCCAAAGATTTGAACATTGCCGCCGATACGGCGCGGTATATCGCCAATTCCGCTCAAGGGACCGCTCCCGTTCCCGTCACCCATCGACCGGCCCCGACCCGTGATCTCTATCCTCATGATCGCGCGAATGTGGAAGTGGCGACCCGGGACCGGGTGACGTTGCTCAACGCCATCGACGCGGAAGCCAGGCGGTACGATCCGCGGATCAAGAACGTCATGGCGGCGTACAATACCGAATATAAGGTCATGCTGGTGGCAACGTCCGACGGGTTGATGGTCGGCGACATCCAACCGTTGTCCCGGCTTCAGGTGACCTGCATTGCCGAAGAGAACGGCAATCGTCAGGTGGGAACGTTCGGCGGGGGAGGCCGGATCGGGTTAGCCTATTTCCAGGACAATCAACGATATCTCCAGTTTGCCAGGGAAGCGGCTCGAGAGGCGATTCTGAATCTCAGCGCGGTCGACGCTCCCGCCGGAGTCATGCCGGTTGTGTTGGGCGGAGGCTGGCCCGGGATCCTGCTGCATGAAGCGATCGGGCATGGGTTGGAGGCTGATTTCAATCGCAAGAAGACCTCGGCCTTTTCCAACTTGGTGGGGAAACGGGTGGCCTCGGATGTCTGCACGATTGTGGATGACGGGACGCTGCCGTTCCGCCGCGGCTCGCTGAATGTGGACGACGAGGGGACAGCGACCAGTCGCACCGTGCTGATCGAGCGGGGGATTCTGCGTGGCTACATCACGGATAAATTGAATGCGCGGCTGATGGGCATTCCGCTGACCGGTAACGGCCGACGGGAAAGTTATCAGAGCGTCGTGTTGCCCCGTATGACCAACACCTTCATGTTGGCCGGCGAGTCTGATCCGCAGGACATTATCAAATCGGTGAAAAAGGGCTTGTACGCCGTGTCGTTCGGCGGCGGTCAGGTCGACATTACCAACGGCAAGTTCGTCTTCTCGGCCAGCGAGGCCTATCTCATCGAAGACGGGAAGATCACCAAGCCGGTGAAGGGCGCCACCTTGATCGGCAACGGTCCGGAGATCCTCACGAAGGTGTCGATGGTGGGACACGATTTGAAGCTCGATGAAGGCATCGGGACCTGTGGCAAAGACGGGCAGTCGGTGCCGGTCGGCGTGGGGTTGCCGACCATCCGGATCGATGAAATCACCGTTGGTGGAACGAAGGCATGACCATGACACGTGAGATCGGAGCGCAAGACTATACGAACGTCGCCCAGGATCTGTTGGCACGAGCGGCGAAGCATGGGGCGACGGCAGCGGACGTGATGGTCGCCGACGGGGAGACCCTCTCGGTGCAAGTCCGCATGGGGGCGGTCGATCGCCTCACAAAAGCCCGAGAGAAGCGGTTGGGGTTACGGGTCTTCTTCGGCCACCGTTCCGCGAGTGCCTCGACCTCCGATTTTTCTCACGATTCGCTGGATCGGTTCGTGGGAGAAACCTGTGCCCTGGCCCAGGCTGTGGTCGAGGACCCGGTGTCAGGATTGCCCGAGCCGGGGCACTATGCCACCGAATTGCCGGACCTGAACATCTACGACGCCACGAAACTGCAGACCGATCAGCAAATCGATCTCGCACTCCGCGCCGAACGCGCGGCGTTTGCGGCCGATTCCCGTATTACCAACTCGGAAGGAGGCGATTGCGATTCCTCATCCGGGCGGATCATCCTTGCGAATAGTCATGGGTTTCTCGGGCAGTATGCCAACAGTAGCTTTTCGTTGTCGGTGTCGCCCATTGCGTCCGATGCGGCGGGTATGCAGCGCGACTATTGGTACGGCGTCAATCGCACCTTCTCGAAGTTGGAGAGCCCGGAAGCCATCGGACAGGAAGCGACGAGGCGGACGGTCCGCAAGCTGGGAGCGCGTAAGGTCCCGACGGGCCGGGTGCCGGTGATCTTCGATCCCGAGGTTGCGGGGAGCCTGCTCAGTCATCTCTGTAGCGCCCTGTCGGGCTATGCGTTGTATAAAGGCGCCTCTTTTCTCATCGGACAACGTGGCCAGCAGATCGCTCCCGAGTTTGTGACGATCTATGATGATGGCCGGATGCCGGGAGGGCTTGGGACACGCCCCTTCGACGGTGAAGGACTGCCGACGCGGAAACAAGCGATCGTGGAACGCGGACGCTTGGCCAGTTATCTGCTGGATACCTACTCGGGGAAGAAGTTGGGGTTGCCTTCCACGGGAAACGCGTCACGAAGCATCGGCGAAAGTCCCTCCGCCGGGCCGACCAATTTCTATATGGTGCCGGGGACCACTGCTCCGGCGGAGATCCTGGCCTCAGTCAAGCAGGGACTCTATGTCACGGATCTGATCGGGTTCGGTATCAATATGGTGACCGGAGACTACTCCCGTGGCGCGAGCGGGTTTTGGATTGAGAATGGGGAGTTGGCCTATCCGGTTGAAGAGATCACGATCGCCGGCAATCTGAAGCAGATGTATGCGACGATCGAGACCATCGGATCGGATCTGGTGTTTCGTGGACGGATCGCCAGCCCGACGGTGAAGATTGCAGAAATGATGGTCGCGGGAAACTAACGTGGTTGGAAGGCCGGTGATGCGGTGGTCGGGGCAGTGCCCATCGGCCTCCATATCCGGAACATGGCAAGCATCACAAGAGAGTAAGGAAACACATTATGGCGCTGGATGCCGAATTCGGAAAAATCATGTTGCAGTTGATCACTTCCCGCTACGAGGATCGGCATTGGCGAAAGAGAATCGAGAAGACGCTTAGTTTGCCGCAGAGCGGCGTCGGCGATGAACGGCAGCAGCAGATGTTTCTGTATTTGAAGTTGAATTTGAAGGCCTACAAGTCCAGGCGTGCGGATCCCGACTCCTGGATTCTTGGTGGGTACGCCACGAAGGAAGTCATCGATCGCGCCAAGTTTCAGCCGCATCTCGTCGGCCAAGGGATCACGGCCGAGGAGGTGGCGTTTCTCGGGACCGATCCAGGTCCGGAGATCGACGAAGCCTGGTGGGAAGAGATGCTGGTGCAGTGGTTCGGCGCTCCAGAGGACGACGAGCCAGTGGAGCCGGCCGCCGAAGCTCCTGCGTCCGAGGCCGGTGCGGAGAGCAGCCCTGCCCGCAGCTAGCCGAGTCTCACATCTGCCATCCGCTGTCGCGGCTCAGCCACAGCGGGCGGCATCGGCCTCCCGGCTGTCATCCGAACAACTCCATCTGTTGGGCCTCGACGGCCGGTCGCTCGATCTCAATCGTGCGGGTTGGGCCTGTTGACGCCTGCGCTTCCGGCTCAGCCGCCTTGCTGTGCCGATCCAAAAACTCCTTCAACTTTTGGAAATCCTCACGCAAGGGCGGCAGCATGGCTGCCTGGTGCAAGGCTGCGGCCGGATGGAGGAGCGGGAAGAGCGCGAATTCTTTGAGGTAGAACACTTGCCCCCGCACTCGGGTAATGCCGACTTTGCGTTCCAAGAGCGTCTGTGTGGCCCAGTTGCCGAGGGAGCAGACAATTTTCGGGCGGATCAGGGCAATCTGTTTCAGGAGAAATGGCTTGCAGGTGTCGACTTCTTGAGGTTCGGGATCACGATTGTTGGGTGGGCGACACTTGATCACATTGGCGATGTAGATGTCCCCCCGAGACAAGCCCGCCGATTGGAGCAACTCATTGAGTAATTGGCCGGCCGCACCGACAAACGGCTCTCCTTTCTGGTCTTCGTGATATCCCGGCGCTTCTCCGACAAACATCACCGACGCTTGTGGGTTGCCCACGCCGAAGACGACCTGGCGCCGTCCGAGTTTGGCGAGAGGGCACCGCTGGCAATCGTGCAGTGATTCCGCAAGTTCTTTGAGTGCGATCTGAGGTGAGGACATGTATGACGGGTCCGAGTGGAGAGCCGAATCTTAGTCGCGGTCACCGACCTTGTCAATCTGGAGATCGAAGGAACAGGCGACGCTTAGGGCTGTGCACGTTGTTGCAGGGCAGTCAATGACGTGGCGCAACGCCGGCCGCTGAGAATGGCGGACTCAAGATTGGCCGGCCATCCCGTATCGGTCCATGCGCCGGCGACGAACAAATTGGTGAATGGGCTCGTGGAGAGCGGCCGAAAGTGTTGTGCGCCCGGCCTGGCCGCCAGCATGGCCGACGGCAGTCGGAGGATCTCGGCATCCAGGACATGAGGAGCCGATGTCTGTGTCGGGAAGGTTGCCGCCACATCGTCCAGGGCGAGCCGGATCAGATCGTCTTGGGCGTGGGGGAGGAGACCAGGCTCTCCCACGGCCGTGGCCCAGATCACCGAGGCGTGATTGTGTCGGGACTCGTCGGCATGCCGGATCATCCAATGGAAGGTCTTCCCTTCCAGCAGGATCAACTGTGTCTGATCGGCCGGCCGGTCGAGATGGAGCCGAACGACGAGCATCGATGAATCGCAGAGACGGCTCAATTGCTGGAAATAGGCGAAGTGGGTCACCACCCGTTCCGGCAGGAGCGAGGTCAGCCGGTGGTGTGGAAGTGCGGCGATATACCAGTCGGCAGTGAGCCTGCTGCGGTCCGTTAATTCGACGCTGGTCATACGATGTTGTGCAAAATGCAGTTGGCTGACGGTCGCAGGCTTCCGGAATTGCACCCCCAGTTGGTCGAGGCGCGCCTTCAGCGGTGCGAGTAGGAAGGTGTCGACCCCATGCGGCGGGATAATCAACTTGGTCGCGCGGGCGCCGGTCAGGAAACACCGCCGCAGGGTGCGCATGAACAGGCCTGCAGACACCAGCGGCAGGGCGGCTCCCAACAGCAGTCTGGCCAGGCTGTTCCAGACGCCGTGGCGCGCGTGTTCCGATTGGCCGATGCTGGTGAGCCATTCGTCGGCGGCTCGTGTATCGAGGTCATTCGGCAAGGGAGGATCCTGTTCCCAGGTCCGTTCGAGAAACGAGAGCAGATGCCAACGATCACGCATGGAGAGACCTTGGAACAGCGTCGTGCCGAGCAGGGTATTGAGGGGGGAGGGAAGAGGAAGGTGGAGGAACTGGACGCGGGCGCCGTCGGCCTGGAGAAACTCGAGCCGAGTGTGTCGACGTTGTCGCGTGGCAGATTCATGTCCCAGGTCGCTCAGCAGCGACCAGGTGGCGCTGTGGGCTTCGAGGAGTATCGGCGGCGGCCCATGACGGAGAAGGCCTCCGACCTGGTCGGCCTGTTCAAGTACGGTGACGGAGTAGCCGTCGGTCGCAAGGTGCAGGGCTGCGGTGAGGCCGGCAAGTCCCCCGCCGAGAATGAGCACCTGACCGGTCATGGAGCGGACGCAGGCAAGCGTGAGCGTAACCAGACGCCGGCCGCCACCGCCAATCGGTGGCTGGAAGACAGGCTGACGCGATCTCCCAGGACACGAAATCCGGACTCCTCGATGCGCTGCAGAATTCGGCTATACACGCCGCGCATGATCTCGGCGACGGTGAGGGCTCGACGTTCCTCTCGCGGCAGTGAGTCGAGGGCCCGGGCGGCCTTGGCATAGAAATCCTTCGCCCGCTCGACTTCGAATTTCATGAGCTCCGTGAATTCAGGTTGGTATCGCCGGTGAAGCAGGTCTTCTTCACGATAACCGAAACGCGCAAGGTCTTCTTGGGGGAGGTACACACGGCCGCATTCGGCGTCGTTGCCCAGGTCGCGCAGAATGTTCGTCAATTGAAATGCCATGCCGAGATTGACTGCATAGTCCTGCGCCCTGGGCGAGGTCGTGCCGAAGACATGAAGGCAGATCAATCCCACCACGGAGGCGACGCGGTAACAATAGAGTGACAGCTGGTCGAAGGTGGCGTAGCGCTTGGTGGTGAGATCCATCTCGACGCCTTTGATGAGTTCCTCAAAGTACGCCTGGGGAATGGAGAGTGCACGGACGTGTTGCGCCAGGCTGATGGTGACGGGAAAAGTCGGCGTGCCGCTATAGGTTGCGGCCAGTTCTTGCCGCCAACGCGCCAATTCCTCCTGGGGATGGCTGCCGGGCGGCGGTTCATCGACGGCGTTATCCACCTCCTTGCAGAAGGCGTAGACGGTGTACATGGCGTCGCGCCGGGCCTTCGGGAGAAACAGAAAGGAATAATAGAAGTTGCTCCCGCTTTTCTTTGTGAGTGTCGTGCAGTAGGTCTGAGCTTGAGTCGGTGTCATCATCATGTCATCGGGTGGAAGTCTGAGTCATCGCAAGTCGTTCGACGGTGGCCGGAAGCTGATGGCCATAGCAATCCGGGTGAAGGATGGCAGCCAGCTGCTCGACGCCCTCAACCAGCCTTGGGCCGGGGCGACTGAAGTAGGACAACGCATCGACCAGATAGACCTCGCCTCGTTGCACGGCCGGAAGACTCTTCCAGCGGGGATGGTTGGTCAACAGGGCCAGTTCGGTCTTGGTGCGTGCGATGGTGAAGCCGCAGGGCATGAGGATGATTACATCCGGCCTACTCGCCGCGAGTGCGTCCCAATCAATTTTTTGAGAAGGAGTTCCTGCCGCAGCCAGCGCGTCGATCCCCCCCGCGGCTTCCACCATGTCGGGAACCCAATGGCCGGCACAATAGAGCGGGGAGAGCCATTCGAGGCAAGCCACTCTCACGCGTGGTGATGATGTCGAAACCGTGCTTCGCACCGCATCGAGCCTGCGACGGAGGCCGGCGGCGAATTGTTTGCCGGCCTCTTCCCGGTCCATCGCCGCACCCAACGTTTCAATGTCGCGCAGCACATCATTGAGCCGATGAGGACTGAGGGTGACCATGCGCGGCGGCGGCGTGAGCGCACGCAGCACTCGAGCGACCTGCGTGGGTGTGATGGCGCAGACATCGCAGAGGTCCTGGGTAATGAGCAGATCAGGCTTGGCGGCCAGGAGGCGTGCTTCGTCCAACTCATAGAGGCCCGTGCCGGCTGACAGCAGCGTCCCGACTTGGGCATCGATCTGAGCGCTTGAATGCGTGTCGGCCGCGATTCGACCACGGACCATCACCGGAACGTGCGCGAGGTGTCGGGGGAAATCACATTCGTGGCTGATGCCGACGAGGTGGTGTTCGAGCCCCAGCGCGGCCACGACTTCGGTGGCTCCCGGTACGAGCGAACAGATGTTCATGAGGAGCCTTGGCCCGGTCCCCAGAGTCGTGTCCTGAGGTCCGAGAGCCGGGTGTCGGCGAGGGAATGGGTAATGGCATCGGCCTCGCCCAAGTCTTGCACCGTATGGGTATTGGCGACGGCCAGCACCTTCATGCCCGCTGCCCGTGCAGCCCTGATGCCAGGCAACGAATCTTCGATCACCAGGCAATCCTTCGGGGTTAAGGCCGGCTGCGCCGGCTGCCGATTCAACCCGGCCATGGCATGGAGAAACGGATCAGGCGCCGGTTTGCCTCGCGTGACGTCTTCGGCGCTGGTGATATGGCAAAACGCCTTGCGCAGCCCGGCTTCCTCCAAAATCATGTCGATTTCGTTCCGTAACGCTCCGGACGCAATGGCGAGCGGAACGCGCGCGGCTGCGTCATGGATGAGTTCGCGCACGCCGGGAAAGATGGCGAGGTGGTGTTTGATGGCGGCGAGGTAGGCCTGTGCCTTGCGGTCCATCAACTCGCCCAGGAGTGCGGGGGAGGCCTCACGTCGATGGAATTGCAAGGCGGCCAGGAAACACCCGCGATCATCAAAGCCGAGATAGTCGGCGTAATACTCCGCTTCGGTCAGGGGGATATCAATGTCGGCCAAGACCCTCTGAAGGGCGGCCAAATGCAGTGGTTCGGTGTCGGCAATCACGCCGTCGAAGTCAAAAATAATCGCGCGTAAGTCGTTCATAGGCGGTGCAGATGCATCCTGTTGTGGAGAGCCCCGCAGCTGGAGTGCCGGTGGAGCGGGCGCGGCATTATAACAAGGGTCGACCGGCAAAAAAAGACAACGGCCCGTTCCACGGAGGAACGAGCCGTTGCGGAGAAGCCGGAAGCCTGAATGGGCGTCAGCGTTTCAGCTTCAAATGGCGTTCGGCGATCCACCCCTTTTTGCCATCCTGGGTGCGGACTGCATACATCCACCCGCGTTTCTGATAATCGCCGTCCAGGATCGTCAGCGTGGCACCGGCCGGGACCGTCGTGCTGGTCTTGCTGCCGATGGAATCGACGAACAACGGCATGGGGGCCTTGGGTCGAGTGGGATCGGCCACCACCGTCACCCGTTGGCTCTCCGCGAACACCGGACCGGCGATGCGCACCGCCGCCGGGGCCGGCTTGACGACCGGTGCAGGAACAGGGGCAGCGGCGGCAGGGATGGGTTTCTGGGCCGGCGTTTCCACCGGGGCCACGGGTGCGCTGTCAACGACGGTAGGTGGGGCCATGGCTGGTGCCGGGGCCGGAGATGGAGCTGCTGAGGGCGCCGGCGTCGGTGCGGCGGCCGGTTTGGGTATGGGGAGCGCAGGACGTTGGGCGACCGGCGGGGTTGTCTCCGCGCCTCCGTCGAGATACGGTTGAATCAGTTGCAGCGCTGCGTCGGGATCCATGGCCACGTAGCCAATGCCGCCGACGAGTAGGAGGAGCAGGATCCACAGCAGCGGTCTTTTCTTCGACTGCTTGGGAGCATTCATGGGTGGGGCCGGAGGCGGGGCCGCCTCGTCCAAGTCTTCTTCGGTGAATTCCAGATCAGGCTCGGGCTGACTCGCGAACAGGAGACGCCAGTTTGTCCACTCACGACCGATCGCGGGAATGCCCATAGATGACACCATCGGAGGACCTCCTCATTCGGAACCATCGCTGTCTACTCGTAGGTACTTATCACCGGTTCCGGGGCCTGTCAATTTTGTTCGACAAAACGACAGTATGCGTTTGTCGGACCGATCGGATGTGCAGAACACGCACGCGCCTCGATGGCGAGAACCGGGCTCCGTTGCCTCGGCCTCGGCATCCGGAACTATAGCGGACACACGGCTGTCTCCACCGCGCAAGGGCTTGCAACTTTGAACATCGCCGTTGCAGAATCGCGCACGACCTGTGCGCGGAGGATCATGAAATCGTATCGCGAGGAACTCTGGTTCGAAACGAAAACCAGACGCGCCTATCTGAATATCACCGCGCACGTCGACGCCGCCGTGCGAAAGAGCGGGGTGCGCGAGGGGCTGGTGCTGGTCAATGCCATGCATATCACCGCCAGCGTCTATATCAACGATGATGAGGGTGGGCTTCTGCAAGATTACGATGCGTTTCTCGAACGGCTTGCGCCGCACGAGGCCACCTATCGCCACAACGAGACCGGCGAGGACAACGGCGATGCGCACATTAAACGACAACTGATGGGCCGGGAAGTGGTGGTGGCGATCACGGATGGAAAGCTGGATTTCGGGCCTTGGGAACAAATTTTTTACGGCGAGTTTGACGGACGACGGCGCAAGCGCGTGCTGGTGAAAATCATCGGCGAGTAAGTTGCGGGAATTGTTGGGATCGACCATCGAGGCCGGTCCCGCGAGGAACCGGCTTCAGGCTTGCCACGTTTCGGAAAGTTTGGCAACATGGACAACAGGATGACTGCATATTGTACCGTGCGACGTCGCATCGACCTGGGAGGCCAGCCATGTTGAGTTGGTCACGACCGGATCCGCTGACGCGAGATTTGATTCACCTCATCAATGCCCGTCGTCACGACCATGGGGATACGGATGCGGCGATCGATACGCTGCAAGCCTTCATCGAGCAAGGGCGGGAGCAGGACCTGCTGACGGTCCTGGCCGCACTCGACGAAGAGATGGCGGAATGGATGTTCGACCTGGTGGCGGAAGCTTCGTGTGCCGTCATCATGGATGGTCCGGACGAAGACAAGGGCGCCTATGCGGTGATGGCGGCGTTGGAGTTGCCGTTGCAGGCGAATCTGGGGCAGCCGCTCGGCTTAAAAATCGATCCGGTGGCGACGGCAGATCTGCTGCACCGACATCTACAGATTCCGTCCGGCGTGGTCGTGCGCGTCGAACCTCGCCTCTTGACGGATGCCACGCTCGAAGGGTTGACCCTGCAGACCTTGAACGAGCACCTTGTCAGCATCGCCGATTCTCAGCGTACACAGGCCATTGCTTCCCGACTCTATCCCCCGGTGGAAAATACCGCATTTCTCTTTTTCCAACTGATCGGGTTGCCGGATCCGGGGTTGCCGGATGTATTGGAAGAATCGGAGCGCCGCGCATTGCTCGATGGACTCGTGGCGCAATGTGCCGAGTTGGCCCTGGCGCCTGATACGCTTGAAGTGCCGGTCTATGCGTCCTATGCGTTGTTCGATGCGCAAAATGCCGTGCGGCTTCATCGGTTGGCCGACGAAACGGCCGCGGTCTGGCGCGACCTCGATCCGATGGTGCGGGCCCGCACCATCGTGCACCTGCATACGCAATGCGGCAACGGGGTGTATATGCCGGTCTGGACCGATCTCTTCGATCCGGAACTGCCGGAGGACCACGGGCCGGTTTGGACCTCGCCCGACGTGTGGGTCTTTACGGCCGACCTGCCGATCGAGTGGCCCGGCGAGATGTTGACCAATCGTCTGTTGGCAGAAGGTTGCACCCGGTTCGAAAATCACATCGTGGAAGCGCCGGAAAACTAACCGGCGCTCCAGTGTGTCACGCATTTCGTTGATCCATCGGCACCGAACATCTGTCACCGAGGGGTTCCTTGGCTGGCTCATCCCGCATCGGCGCCGTCATCTTGGTCACATTGCTGAGTTGTCTGGTCCTCGGCGGAGTCTGGGGACTGGTCATCCTTCTCCTTCCCCAAAGCGAGGTCGTGCCGGAAAGCGAGCCGATTTCTTCGCCGCCCAAGCCGGTTCTCCCTCCTTCGACCGCTCTGCCTTCCGGCAAGGCTGTGCCGGGCAATTCGCCGCCGCCAGTCGTCGCGCAGCCAGAAGTGCCGCTCGCTGCACAGGAGCCGCCACGTTCTTCCGCGACTGAGCCTGCAGGACTTCCGCCGGGGAAGGAGGTCAAATGTGGTCTGGAAATTGCCGCGCTCTGTCCGGAAGAGGAGGGAGAACGGCATGCCTGCCTACAGCGCAAGGCCGCACAACTGTCGATGCCCTGCCGACCGATGCTGCGGGAGAAACTTGCACGGATGAAAGAATCCATGCAGCAACTACGTACCGCGTGTGAGGCAGATCGGCGGCAATTTTGTCGGGAAGTCGCTCCTGGTGGTGGCGGGTTGGTCCAGTGCTTGGAGTCCCACGCCCAGTCCGTGTCGGACCAGTGCTTTCAACTCTTGCCAAAGCGTGGGCGTCTGCTCAATTGAATCGGGCTCGTGCCGCTTCCGTTCACCGGGTCCGGCCGACGGGCATGGAACACAGGCCCGCTGCTGGAGCTGGTCGATGGTGCAGGCGTCAGGCCGCGCTGCTCGTGTGGTCTCGCAGGAGAAACCGCATCGTAATGCCAGCCACCTCGACGACATCTCCATGGCGGAGTGGCTGTTCTCCTTGCGCCAGTCGGCCGTTGATGAGAATAGGCTTCCGGCTCTCCGTCTGGCTTACGACGTAGCCCTCGCTGTGGCGGCTGATCATCGCAGCCGTCTTCGGAGCAAACCAGCCCGTGAGGGTAATGAACGCGTCATCCTGCGCGCCGACCAGGGAGACCTGTCTGGTCAGTCGGTACTGTGCCTGACCGGTTTGCCCCGAGAGGATCTCGACGATGCCGATGTGGCGATCGGGCGAGAGTGTCTTGGCTTCCCGCCGGTGGGACACGACCGCGGGTGTGTCTTCCAGGCGTGGTTCCTGGGCGTGGGACGATCCGGCCACTCCCTCCTGTTGATCTTGAAACATCAGGCGGTATGTCCCGAGGCGAATGCTGTCCGCATCACAGAGCCGACGACGGTCGATGGTCTGTTCGTTGACGAAGGTGCCGCTGCGGCTCCCCAGGTCCTCAATGAACCACAGGTTCTGCACGTTGACGATGCGAGCATGGCGGGCGGAGACCGCACGGTCTTCCAGGCAGAGATCGTTCTCCGGTGCTCGGCCGATGGTGAAGGGCGTGCGAGAAAGTGCGCAGACTCGGGTGCCGCCTTGGGGCGATCTCACGAGGAGTGTGGGTGGTGAATCGGGCTGCGACATCGGTGTTCCTTATTGCGGGTCCATTGCGGAGGACGAAAACAGGCGGCCGTAGAGGCGACCCCAAAGGCCGGATGCCCGTTGCGTGACCTTCACCACGACGACGGTCGTATTGTCCGACCCCCCGGCGTCATTCGCCACGGCGATGAGTTGGTGCGAGACTGTCTGAAGATCGGATGATTCGAGGACGACGCGCAGGATGGTGTCGTCGGAGACGCCGGTGGTCAATCCGTCGGAGCAGAGCAGCAGAAGATCCTCGTTCAGGACGGGCCGCTCCCGCAGTTCCACATCCACCAGGGCCTGGACCCCGACCGCGCGGGTCAGCACATGTTTGTGCGCCGCGCGCAGGGCTTCGGCATCGGTCAGCAGTCCGGAGCGGACCTGTTCCTGCACCAGGGAATGGTCCCTGGTCAGCAACTGAATCGTCTTGTTGCGGATGAGGTAGAGGCGGCTGTCTCCGACATGCGCGATCGAGAGGATCGACCCCACGAGCCACGCCGCGACCACTGTCGTTCCCATTCCGGCATAGGCCTGGTCGTGTGTCGCTTCCTGATAGACCTGGTGATTGGCCACTCGCACGGCACTCGCCAATCGATTCGTGGCGACCGAACAGTCATGGCGAGCGCGGCCGACGAGGGGCAGCGTCGGGTCGGCAGTGGCGGCGGCGATATGTTGTGGAATCAGGGCAATGGTGCGGCTGCTGGCCACTTCTCCGGCACGGTGCCCTCCCATGCCGTCGCAGACAATGAACAAGCCGGCTGCGGGATCGGCATGAAAACGGTCTTCGTTGTGATGGCGGCTGAGTCCGATATCCGAGGCGGCTCCATGGGTGACGTGCCAGGTATACATGGGCGGGGCTATCTCGGCATGACCTGGAAGACGTCGCGCAGGTCCTGCGCCATGTCGCTGGCATGACGGTATCGATTCGGAATGTCCTTCTGCAGGGCACGATCAAGGATGCTTTGGACGCGGGTCGGCAGATCCTGACGGTACTTCATCAAGGGCGCATGCGGGGCTTTGGTGATGCGCGTCACGAGGGCGGGCATGTTATCGGCGTCGAACGGGCGTTCCCCGGTCAACAACTCGAAGAGCACGACTCCCAACGAAAACACATCGGATCGGCCGTCGACATCTTTCCCGGTCGCCTGTTCGGGCGACATGTAGCGCGGCGTGCCGACGATCAGGCTGGGCTGGGTTTTCGATGCCGTCGCCATTTTGGCGATGCCGAAGTCCATCACTTTTACCACGCGCTGTTTCAGGAGCATGATGTTGGGGGGCTTCACATCCCGATGGATGACGCCCTGGCCATGCGCATAGTCGAGCGCGTCTGCGACGGCCGCCACGATGTGCAGCACGTGCTTGGAGGGTAACAACGTCGATTTCTGACAGTAGCAGCTGAGCAGCGTCCCTTCCAAGTATTCCATGGCAATGTAGGCCAAACCGTCCTGCTCGCCCGCGTCGTACACGGTGACGATGTTGGGATGTGACAGACGTCCGGTCGACTCCGCCTCGCGAAAGAACCGGTCGCGAAAGTCTTTGAGTTCCTCCGCGCTGTCGATATCGTCCAAGCGCATGGTTTTGATCGCGACGAAGCGTTGGATCGTGGGGTCCTTGCCTAAGTACACCAGGCCCATGGCTCCGCGTCCCAATTCCTTCACGACGTGATATCGCCCCAATTGGGCAGGCGGACTCCCCCCGTTGCGGCCGGCCGCGGTCCCGGCCGGCCGAGTTGGTGCGGAAGCGGCCGGCTCGACGGCGGCCACACTGTCGGTGGCCTGATTGGCAGGCACGGCCTCCTGTTTTGGCTGGCGGCGGCGGGGGCGTCGGGTGAAGGCTTGGGTGAGGGCATCGACGTGGCGGACCCAGGCAAATGTCAGCCAGCTGGCTGAGCCGATAAGCCCACCGGTGACCAGCCAGGTGTAGAGCGGTTGCCTCGGCGGTCCCAGGACCGGAATCCCGTGTGCTTCATAGGCTCGTGACGCCATCAGGACGATCAGGAGCAGTGCGGCGGGGAAGAGAATGGCCCGGAGGAACGTTTGCCCTCTGCCGTTGTCGTGCAGGTCATATCTGGCTCTGGCCGCTCCCATCCAGACCATGAGCAGGCAAATGCCGTCGGCGATGAACAGGACGACTTGCGAGGCGTTCATGCCTAATGGCCGGAGGAAGGTGTGGTGAAACAGCGGAAGCGAGGCCAAGAACGGCCCCACGAGAATAGCCAGCACGATGACGATGAAATACGGGCCGATCCAGCCCCAGGCTGTGGTCATGAGTTGGAGTGATGCGTCGTTGTGTCCCAGTGTAACGGAAGGTCAGGGGGTGTCAACGAAACGAGGGAATCATGCACGGCCGGAGGCCGGGTGGGGGCATACCGGGGACGAGGAGGAGCGGGTTGCTGGGCAGCGGGATGAGCTAGGCGGCGGTTGCGGCCTTCTTCAGCGGATCGAGCAGTTTGTGCGAGACCTTCAGCTGGCCGCGTCCGATGCCGACTTCGATATCCGGTTTGGTGATGCCATGAAAATCGCTTCCGCCGGTCACCTGCAGGTCACATTGCTTGGCCAAGTCGAGATATTCGGTCGTCTGGCTTGGTGTATGGGTGCTGTAGTGGACTTCGATGCCTCCCAACCCGACAGCCTTGAGGTCGCGAACCAGCGTGCGTAAGCCGTCGGCCGAGGTGCGAACCCAGGTGGGATGGGCAAGGACCGGGACGCCGCCTGCTTCGCGGATCCACCGGACCGCCGTGGCCGGTTCCGGTAATTCCCGATCGACGAAGGCCGGACGGCCGTTGGCTAGATATCGATCGAACGCCTCTTTCGCCGAGGTCACAAATTTCTTCTCCATCAGGAGGCGGGCGATGTGAGGACGGCCCACGGACTCCGTGCCAGCCAGCGCCCGCACTTCGTCGTAA
Organism: Nitrospira sp.; assembly: GCA_016788885.1. NCBI lineage: Bacteria > Pseudomonadati > Nitrospirota > Nitrospiria > Nitrospirales > Nitrospiraceae > Nitrospira > Nitrospira sp. Next base: position 54,703 of record JAEURX010000014.1, read on the forward strand.
GTGATGGGGATGCCCAGTTCATTGAGACGTTGCACGATCCGGGGATTGCGCAGGTGACGACTGTCGCGCAACGTCTTTAACCGCTCCGCCAGCACAGGGTCGGTCCAATCCAGAAAATAGCCGAGGATGTGGAGTTCGCTTTCACCGAGCCGAGAACTGATTTCGACGCCGGGCACCACCTCGATCCCGAGTTCGTTCCCGATCGCCGTCGCTTCCGGAATGCCCTCGACGATGTCGTGGTCGGTGATCGCCAACGCGGCGAGCCCGGCCTGCTTCGCGAAGCCCATGACCTCGCGCGTGGAAAAGCTGCCGTCCGAATGGGTGGTGTGCAGATGAAGATCAATGCGGCTCATGGTGTTTCTGGCCCTGCTTTCTGCGCGACGAGGCGCGCGGTATAACTCGCTCCGCTGCCGTGGCCGCCGTCGTGTTCGCCTTCGTCGTAGTGCAGCACGCGCAGGGGAGACGTCAGGCGAAGGAGTTCGTTCGGGGCCAGGCAGAATTCCCATCGGCGCGGATGCCGATGGCGGAAATAATTGTCGATGGTGAACGTTTCGTATAGGAGGATGCCGTTCGGTTTCAACGCGTCGATGAGCGACGGAAACAGGGGGCGGTGCAGATAGTACGACACGATGACTGCATCATAGGCCGACTGGCCGAGGCTCGGCGGCCGGTCCGGATGTTCTTCCAAGTCCAACACCCTGGTTGTCAACCCAGTCAGGTGCCGAGCCTTGGCCGACTCGCCCAATTCGGTAAGCGCCTCCACATCCCGGTCGATGGCGTCTACCTGTGATCCCTGGGACAACAGGTACAGGGCATTGCGGCCTCGGCCTGCGGCGACATCCAGAATGAGACCTTTGGGGATTCGGCCCTGTTGTTCGACGAGGAACGGCAAGGGGGTCGGCTGTGCCGGCTGCTGTGCCGCGCGTGTGCGCTCGTAGCGGACACCCACCGATCCGGCCACCATGGCCAACGGGGCGTGGAGTTTGCGAATCCAGAGCTGTACCCGTTCGACAGGGAATTCGGCGAACAACAGGTCGAGCAGCCGTTCGGCTAGGGTCTCTAGGAGTTGGCAGGTGAGGCCGGTGCTCAGCGCAACCACGCGTTCGGCGACGCGTGCATAGTCGACGGTGTCGTCGAGGCGATCGGAGAGTCCGGCGGGCTCCAGCGCCGTGTCCAGTTCGAGATCGACGGCGATTAACTGGGGTTTGCGGCGTTCTTCTTCAGTCACGCCGCAGCGGCCATAAAACTCCAGACGTTCGATAATGATGCGCCCCGCCATGACGGCATTCTCATGGATGGGGTTTCAGACTGTCAAGCAAGGCGGGAGACGTGAAAGGGAAAACGTGAAAGGGGAAACGTCAAACGTCACGCGCACCTCGCGGGGTCTAGCCCGGGTTATTCATGAATGCCGTGGCGAGGCGTTTGGCGAGGCCGTTAGCCGGGGACAGTATTCGACGCAGAGCGGCGGCCACGGTTGCGGGTGCGAGTCTCGCCGTCAGTTCCTGCAAGAGGCGAATGCCCGTGCTCTGCAGCAGGGCCACGATTTGGCTTGCGGTCGGTTGCGCGGGATGCGCGAGGCGAAGTTGCTGCAACTCCGATCGGTAGCGTTTCCGGCGACGCCAGGTGGCGTGAATGGCCACGGCCGCGATAAAGGTGAGCAGCAGGGGATTCGGGGCCATGGAGAACAACCACCGCCACCATTCGTACAGCGCGAGGAGGGCAAGGCAAAACGGAAGCGACAACGCATCGCCCCAGGCACCGTGCAGAGCGCGGATCTGGTCGTCGACGGACTGGTTGGTCGAACGGCGGGGAGTCCACTGCAGCGGCGCGCGGCGGTTTTTCGAACTGAACAAGCGGGCGGGGCGGAACATTCCGGGTACCTCCTGTCGTGAACAGCCTTCTCCTGAGAAGGCATTGTAGGACAGGTCGGTGGAACGGGATAGCAAAGACAGAATTTCTGCAGCGGCGCGCTCGGTAGTTTTACCCGGGTGATGGAGGCGAAATTCTCATCGATGTCGGGGACCGTCGACTCAGCGCAGTCGTTGTAAGATGCCCTCGGCCACGACGGAATTCGGATCGCCGCCGACCATGAGATCCTTGTCTCCGAAATGGCTGGCCGTGCGCGTGGTGATCCGCATCTTCAGTCCTTCGGGCACGAGCGTGTATTCAAAGAGGGCCGCTTCCTGACGTTGGTCCATATACCCCTGCCTCGCGCGTTCGAACGACCCGACGATACCGACCGACAATCGGCCGGGCCCTTGTGCGAAACTCTTCACCGTCATCCGTTGCACGCCACCTCCCGGCGGGACGTATTCGATGTGTTGGCCGACCTGCGATAACTCCAGCTGTCGCGTGAGGCCTTGATTGTTCGTGTATGAGTACAAGGGGAATCCCTTGGCGCTGAAATCGATTTGCACGTCGGCCTGGCTACCGTCGGCGCTGGCGAGTCGGCCTTTCCACGCGCCGGACATGTCCGCCGCGTACAGCATCGCGGAGACTGCCATCACGCAAAGCAGAGTGGTGGCGAGTGCGAGCCAATGTTTGCCGGTCATGGGGCCGACCTCCTGAACGAGCAGTGGACGCGGACCTTCGTCCCCAGCGTCAGACGCTGAATGGTTGCTGTCGCAAGAACTTTGCGACCGTCCCGAGCGTAAAGAGATTGGGCGTTTGGCTGGAAGGCAGCCCAGCTGTGACGGCCGCATGAAACTTGGCATAGTTCCCGCGATAGGCCGCGTGATTCCAAACCTTCAGCACCTGTTCGGTGAATGCGCCGTTGTGGTCGCCGTCCATGGAGGTCTGGTTGTCCTGACAGCCTGAAATCAGAATCACGGAGGCGTTGAAGTCTTTCGCGATTGCGGTCAGGCGCGGGCTGACGGCGAGTTGCGCCAAGACGCTGTCCGGATCCACGGCGGCAGCCTTGCCGGCGGCTTTGGCGACGTCGTGTTGGAGCTTGTTGTAGAACCGTTGGTGTTCCCGATAGGTCCGGATGGCGACCGCAGGAGGCATCATCTTCGAGCGGCCGGCCGTAGTGGCACCATCGGTGGGCCGTGGGATTGCACGGGTGACGGTGCCGCTATGGCAACTGTCGGACAGCACGAGAATGCGCACGCCTGCCGCAAAGCGGCTGAGTTCACAGTACAACTCATCGTCGATCAATTGCCCATCGTACAGACACCAAGTCTCATCCTGTTTGTCTGTCTCTTCCCCCGTGACATCGGGCACCTGTCCGCCATGACCTGAATAGGTGAGAAAAAACAGATCGCCCTTCTTCAACTGCTTGGCGGCCTTGCGAATGGCGGCCAGCGTCTGCGCACGTGTGCCCTTCTTGGTCAGCAACACCGTGGGCTTCATGCCCTGCGATTTGGCGATGGCGGCCATGTCCTTGGCGTCGAATTCACACGCCGTCAGGTCGCCGCTCCAGCCACCATAGGCAGCGGGGCTGACTGCGTTGAGGCCGATGTGCAGGGAGAGGGCTTTGGGCTTGCCGGACGTGGATGTGGGAGTGTTGGCCATATGGACCTCCTTGGCGGACGGGAATGGATGAGGATAAGAAGTGTGATGATCGAAAATATGCCGGTACGGTAGTCCTTGAGAAGACATCTGTCAACGGAAAGAAGGGGAGAAATGCTGGTATTTCAAGCGGGTCGGAGGGGGATGCTGTGACGTAAAAAAAGCGACTCGGCCTGAAACTGTGACCCCGGATGTCACACCGCAGTGATAGGGTCGGGAGCCACGATGAAGAGTGGATTGCGAAGGGCTGATGGCTGGAGGGGGAGACTGTGGCGTGTCGTTCGGGTATCTCGGGAATGTTCAGCGCTCAATTCTCAATGTTCAATCGAATCTCGGCTAGCAAGACGGGAGACGCGTCACCAGGCAGAGGCCCTAGGTGCAATCCTAGGGTCCATTTGTCGGTGTTCTCCGATGACGGCTATCCCCATCCTTGCTACAGTGCGGCGCATTGCGAGGGGGCATGAACTGGAACGAAGAAGCCCGAATCGATTGCCACTTCTTGTTCAAATGTCCGCAGCGATGGGACCGCCTGCAGCCGACGGCAGAGGAAAGAGTCCGGCACTGCACTGAATGTGATCGGGATGTCCACCTGGCGTTGACGGAAGAAGAGTTCATCCGGCATCGCGAAGCAGACCATTGCATCGCCGTACCGGTACTGTGGCCAGAAAGGCAGGTCGATCCTGACGGTTCGCAGTATGTCGTTGGCAGGGCAGATCCGCCATATGGGCCAGAGTCTGAGCCACGGTAGTAACGGGGAAAAGCGGCACGCTACGCAACTGAGAAAAGGAGGTGCACGTTCATGTCAGCACGAGAACTGAACCGACGAACTCTCGGCAAGACGATTGTGGCGCTAGGTATGCTGGCGGCCATACAGCCGTTTAGGCCATTGGTTGCGGCGGAAGAAACGAAGGTCCAGAGGTGCGCTAAGTCAGCTGATGCCGCGTCTAGCCAGAAGCTCCCGTTCGTCTGCTTCTCTAGGCGCACGGCCGAGGGGGACCTTGTGACGTTTTTGAAGAAGTGGCCGACGGCATAGAGCGATGTGATCGCTGCACTACCTAAGAGCTGAAAGAAGGAGATGAATTTATAGTCTCCCAATTGTTGGTGCCACCAAGATAGCAGTCAGCGAACACGTTGAATTCAGCAGCCGGCATGCTTGCGAATAGCACTCGAAAAGAACCAAAGATGTAAATCGATATATCAATGATGCCTAATTATCATAATGACGCTGAGGCTCAGCCGTGCCAGTACTTCGCACACAGCTCAAATGAGCATGGCGATTGGCATCGGTTAGCGGAGCATCTCACTAGCGTCTCAAAGATCGCAAGAGAATTTCTGCAAGGACGGAACGGCGCTGAAGAAGCGGCGCTCGCTGGTTTGTTGCACGATCTCGGGAAATATGGCGACCGCTTTCAGGCACGGCTGCACGGCAAAGATAAGGGGTTGGACCATTGGTCGCAAGGGGCGTGGGTAGCTTTGGCCGAACATGGTGCCATTGCGGCTGCGTTGGCGATTCAGGGGCATCATGTCGGCCTACAACGGGCCAATGTGGATGCCTTGCGTCGGATGAATCCCCAAAGTCTCATTCAAAACCACCCATTTCGTCTTGCCCTGAGCGATTCAGACCACATTCGTCTCAAGCAACGCGCTGAGGCAGAGGGGATATCGCTCAAGACTCCCGCACAAACAATCGTGGCACACCAAAATGGCATGGCACAGGCCGTGTCCGCCATGCTGGATGTGAGGTTGCTCTTTTCGTGTCTGGTGGATGCTGACTTTCTGGACACCGAGTCGCACTTCGATGGTGACGCATACGGGAAGCGTCCACGCCCTGAAGGACCGAAGCTGGATGTCAGTGCGGCACTCGCTGTGCTTGATGCATATATGGAGGCGGTGCGCGCCTCCACTAGTGCGCAGGTGGCGGTGCGGCAGGCACGGGAGGCACTGTGGAATGCAGCAGTAAGTGCAGGCCAGGCAGAGCCTGGCTCCTTTACGCTGACTGCGCCGACCGGTTCCGGCAAGACGCTAGTGATGCTCAAATTCGCCTTGGAGCATGCGAAGAAACACGGATTGAAACGAATCGTTTTGGCAGTCCCTTTCTTGACAGTCATTGAGCAGACGGCGTGTATTTACCGAACGGTGTTCAAGGCATTTCCGAATAATTTTGTGCTGGAACATCACAGTCTGGCTGGGCTTGGGGCTGAAGCTGAACAACGAGATGCGGAAGGAGTAAACGAACGTCAACGCCGTTTGCTTGCAGAAAACTGGGACGCGCCAATCGTGTTGACCACCAACGTCCAGTTGCTGGAATCGCTCTTTTCTAACCGGCCGTCCAGTTGTCGCAAGCTGCACAATCTCATGGAATCGGTTATCCTGTTTGATGAAGCGCAGAGCTTGCCGCAGCACTTGGCTGTACCTACCTTGGCTGCGCTATCTCACCTGTCGGCGGCCTATCGCTCTACCATAGTTTTTGCCACCGCGACTCAACCCGCATTCGATACTCTCAACGAAGCAGTAAAAAAACACGCCGTGCAAGGCTGGCACCCGATCGAAGCCATACCGGAACACCCGGCACTATTTGCGGCACTGAAACGAGTCGAAGTGAGTTGGCCAAAAGGTGGCGAAAAACGAACGTGGACTCAACTCGCTGATGAATTGGAAAAGGTGGATCAGGCCTTGGTAGTGGTTAACCTTAAACGCCATGCCATTGCTCTGCTCCATGAACTGACTGAGGCGAAAAGCGTGTTCCATCTCTCAACCAACTTGTGTGCCGAACACCGGCGGGCCGTGATGGATAAGGTCAGGGATCAACTTGCGGCCGGACGTCCCTGCCGCCTCATTTCAACCCAATGCGTTGAGGCAGGGGTGGATGTGGATTTCCCCATTGTCTTCCGTGCCGTAGCGCCGCTGGACTCAATCGCACAAGCTGCAGGACGCTGCAACCGAGAGGGCAGGCTCAATGAACAAGGCCGGCTTGGTAAAGTTGTGGTTTTTGACCCTGATGAGCAAGACGGATGGAGGAAGCGGTTTCCCACACATAGCTACTATCAGGCGACTCAAGTCACACAAACCATGCTCAATCTCCACGACAGCAATCTGGACATTAACGATCCCGAGGTATTCCAGGCCTATTATCGCCGGCTCTATGATCTGAACGATCCTGCCAGCCAGAACGTCGATCTTACAAGAGCGATTCAGGAGCTCGATTTTGTGGAGATTGCCAAAGCCTACCGTCTCATTGTTCAGGATGCCATTCAAGTGCTGGTGCCATGGGTGGGCAGATACGACGAGTTTTTGGAATTACGAACAGAAGCTGATCAACGAGGCATAAGCGCCAATTGGATGCGCCGCGCCCAAGGGCTTGCTGTCAGTGTCTATCGCACCAACGACGGCCCCCCTGCCTGGGCAATTCCGGCAAATCTTCGGCGCGGTGGTGTTTCTGACGAGTGGTTCATCCTTGAGGGAGAGTTTTACGACGATACGCTTGGGCTGAATCCGCCCAAGAGCGAACAGGTCTTCATCGCATAGGGGGAGTTATGGCTAACGGCACACATACATTGGAAGTCTGGGGCGATTTCGCATGCTTCACCCGCCCGGAAATGAAGGTCGAGCGTTTCTCCTATCCGATCATCACGCCTTCTGCGGCACGTGGCATCTTTGACGCTATCTACTGGGATGGCCTACGCGAACGGCAAGGCACGGGAAACATTATGCGTCCCTATTTCCACTGGCAGGTTATACGCATTCAGATATTGGAACTGCCGCATTTCATTGCTCTGCGGCGCAATGAAGTGAAAGGACGAGTGCCTGGTACAACGACGCTAAACAAGTGGATGGCTGGGAAGAAGTCACCAGAAGCTTTGTGGGCAGATGGAGACGATGAAAGTACTGGCCGCACACAGCGTCAAACTATGGCGCTCAAGAATGTGCGCTATCGGCTCACTGCGCAAATCGTTCCCAAGTCCGGTTTCGCCTCCGACTACGGCAAGTTCAACGCCTGTTTCGAGCGTCGGGCTAAGCAGGGAAAATGTTTTCAGCAACCTTATTTCGGCTGTCGGGAATTCCCCGCGTTCTTTGAGTATGTCGAGTCGTCGGATTCCAAAGTCCCGCCACCCGCTGCCCTGGATCAGCATCTTGGCCTCATGCTCTATGACGTGTACGACCTGCACAAGGATGCCGTGAAAGATAATGACAAACCATTCATCACGCTGTTTGACGCTCACATACGCAACGGTGTGCTGGAAGTTCCGCCGTTCGGTAGCTCGGCAGTAAAGAAACCGGAAAGGACATAGCCATGCTGCAAGCATTGATGAGCTATGGAGAGGGCCTCGACTCTGAGCCTGGGTTTAAGACCCGCGAAGTGCGTTGGTGTGTTGAGCTGGGCGCTGATGGACGTTTTCTGAATGTGTTGCCGCTGGGTGATGGCAAGCGCGGCGCATCGTATCTCCGTTGCCCTGATATGCACAATATGAATGCTGGCGGCAAATCACATTTTTTGGTGGAGATGGCCCAGACAGTCGTGCTTCTGTTCAAGGGTAGTGAAGGGCAGGACAAGATTGAAGGAGCGCACGCTAAACACCAATTTTTTGTTGAAATGCTGCGCTCGGCATCGAAGGTATCTTCGCATCTTACTGCCATCGCGAATGCACTGGAAGATGAATCCAGTCTGGGCGAAATACGAAAGTCCCTGTCAGAAAACAAAGCCAAGCCTGCTGACTGGCTTGGCTGGCGGGTAGACGGTATTGATCCGCGCGAGGATAAAACCATTCAGGCTTGGTGGCGAGAATGGCGAAAGAAGGATATGCAGAGAGGCCGACCTGGTTCAACGCCTTCTGGCGCGAGCGATATGGTTTGCTTCCTCACGGGTAATACCACACAACCCTTGCCGACTCACCCTAAGATTACAGGGTTATCTGGTGTCGGTGGCTTGAGCATGGGCGATGTGATGGTGGGCTTCGATAAAGCCGCGTTCGGTTCTTTCGGCCTGGATCAGTCGGCCAATGCTGCTATGAGCACCGAAGCAGCTCAGAAGTATGTGGATGGCCTCAACGACTTGATTCGCCACCATTCCCGCAAGCTCGCCAATGCTTTGGTTATTCACTGGTTCAAGGTGCAGGTTGCCCCACAAGACGATCCATTGGAATGGTTGAACGGCTTCGAGTCGCAAGAACAAACGGAAGCGGCTGCACTGGGGGCTGCGCGTCGTCTGCTTGAATCCATCCGCAAAGGCGAACGCGTTGATTTGGGCAACAACCGGTATTACGCACTGGCGCTTTCAGGCGCATCAGGGCGAGTGATGGTGCGCGACTGGATGGAGGGGCGTTTCGAGGATTTGGTGTGCAATATCGAGGCGTGGTTTGCCGATCTCGCCATTGTCGCTCGTGACGGCAGAGGGCAAGCTCATGATCCTAAGTTCATGGCGGTGTGCGGGGCATTAGTGCGCGAACTGAAGGACTTGCCCGCCCCTACCAGCGCTACATTATGGAAAGTTGCAGTGCAGCGGCTGCCCATCCCGCAACCGTTAATGGCGCAGGCACTGGCGCGATTCCGAACAGATCTGGTCGATAAAGACCAGCCCCCGTTCAACCACGCTCGCATGGGGTTTATAAAAGCCTATTTTGTTCGACTTCAACCTGGAGGTGCCCACGCCATGACCGCATATCTCAACTCCGATCATCCAGAGCCCGCCTATCACTGTGGACGGTTGTTGGCAGTGTTTTCTAACTTACAACGCGCCGCGCTTGGTGATGTAGGGGCAGGTGTCGTGCAACGTTATTATGCTGCTGCGAGCCAGACACCGGGACTGATTCTCGGACGCTTGACCAGCAATGCGCGTAACCACTTGGGCAAGCTCGAAGGCGGCTTGGCTTGGTGGTACGAAAATCAGATCGCGGATGTGATGGGGCACTTGGGCGATGGTGCGCCACGTATTCTTGACCTTAACGGCCAGGGTCTATTTGCTCTTGGTTACTACCAGCAACTTGCCGCGCTGCGGTCAGGCAAGAACAGCAACGAGACCGAACAAGGAGAAAACCAATGAGCGTCATTCAGAACCGGTATGAATTCCTCTATCTCTTCGACTGCGAAAACGGCAATCCGAACGGCGACCCCGATGCTGGGAACTCGCCACGCATTGACCCGGAAGACATGCACGGGCTGGTTTCCGACGTGGCCATCAAGCGGCGAGTGCGGAATTATATCCAGATTGCATTTGGCAATACCACGCCGAACGCCATCTTCGTAGAACACGCGACCAATCTAAACAAGCCTATTGCACTGGCTCACGAGAAGGCGAACGGTGGTGTTCCGAAAGATGGAGAATCTAATAAGGCACAGGTAAAAGGAGCGCGTGAGTGGCTATGTAGCAACTTCTTCGACATCCGGACATTCGGTGCAGTTCTCGCTACTGGCCCGAATGCCGGGCAAGTGCGAGGCCCGGTGCAGGTGGCCTTTTCTCGCTCCGTTGATCCAATAATTCCGCTTGATCTTTCTATTACACGAGTCGCGAAAACTCCGACGGGAAAAGAGATTAAATCAGACGCGAGTTACGAGAAACACGTTGAGTGGGAAGCTGCGCAGCCGGAAGATTCCCTCCGCACCATGGGTCGCAAGGCCCTCATCCCCTACGGCCTCTATATTGCCAAAGGGTTCGTGTCTGCCAATCTCGCTCAGGGAACCCTATTTTCAGACGACGATCTCATTCATCTGTGGGAGGCTCTGGCAGGCATGTGGGATCACGACCGTTCTGCCTCCAAAGGCATGATGTCCAACCGGGGGCTGTATGTGTTTAAGCATGTGGGCACGGACAACAATGTCGAACAGCGTAAGCGTCAAGCCATGCTTGGCTGTGCCCCTGCACAAGCGTTATTAGACCTCGGCCGCGTCATCGACGTGAAGCGCAATGAATCGGCGATGAAAGAAGACAAGATTGGAAGCCCTCGCAAGTTTGCGCATTACACAGTAACAACGAATACGGCCAACCTGCCGAAAGGTGTGGAGTTATGGGGGTGGGATGACAGCGTGGGTAAGCTTGCGAAGCTATCGTAGGCTAAATGATGTCGCAGGATGACGCTGATTGGGAGTTGATCCCTATTTCCGCGCTGAATCACTATGCCTACTGCCCTCGGAGATGTGCGTTGATTCATGTGGAGCAGACATACTCTGAAAACGTGTTTACCATGCGCGGTCACGACCTTCATGAACGAACCGACCAGGAAGGGGCAAGTGGTTGGGAGGAGGGCGTACGAGTGGAGCGTGCCTTACCGCTCTGTTCCAAACGATTAGGTTTGATTGGAAAAGCTGATGTCGTCGAATTTCACGGAGCGATTCCCTATCCTGTCGAATACAAATCTGGACCGAACCGGCGATACGAAAATGATGACGTGCAGCTTTGCGCTCAAGCACTGTGTCTAGAGGAAATGCTAGGCAAAAATGTTGAGCGAGGCGCCATCTTTCATCACAAGTCCAGAAGACGACGTGAAGTATTATTCACTCCGGCATTGCGAACTCGGGTGGAAGAAATCGTGACGGCGATTCGATCTATGCTAGTTGACAGGATTCTTCCCTCTCCAGTGAATGACCAACGTTGTGAACACTGTTCCCTACGTGAGGCCTGCATGCCGGCCGTGATTGGCGAACGGCAACGCGCAGAGGCGTTGATCCGTCACCTGTTTGTTCCGCAAGACCCGCGCTGAGTCTCCGATGCATCAATTGCTGAATACGCTCTATCTGACGACCGAAGGCGCTTATCTCCGGCTCGATCACGACACGCTCCGAATCGAGGTCGAGCGGGAAACCAAACTACAGGTGCCGATCCATCACCTGGGCGGTATCGTCTGTTTCGGCGACGTGTTGGTAAGTCCGGCGGCGCTGGCGCGCTGCGCTCAGGACGGCCGGTTTGTCGTGTTTCTCGACCGGAACGGCCGCTTTCAGGCGCGTGTGGAGGGGCCGGTTTCCGGCAATGTGTTGCTGCGCTGTGCCCAATATGCGGCCATGCGCGATCAAGCGACCACGCTGACCATCGCCCGCAATGTGGTGGGAGGAAAAATTCAGAATAGCCGGCAGATTGTGTTGCGGGCCGCCCGAGAAACCGATCAGCCGGACGACGGCAACGCTTTACGCCAGACCGCCGAGGCTCTCGCCAACGTGCTCGGTCGTGTGCCGCTTTCCGAAGACCTTGACCACCTGCGCGGGCTCGAAGGGGAAGCGGCGCGACACTACTTCTCAACGTTCGATCGCATGGTTCGAGAAGATCACCCCACCTTCACCATGAATGGCCGGAACCGGCGCCCGCCGACCGATCCCGTGAATGCCCTGCTGTCGTTTCTCTATGCCCTCTTGATGAACGATTGTGTTGCGGCGCTGGAAGGAGTCGGCCTCGATCCGCAAATGGGGTTTCTGCATGCGTTGCGTCCAGGCCGGGCAGCCTTGGCCTTAGACTTGATGGAAGAGTTGCGGAGTGTTTTTGCCGATCGACTCGCACTCACGTTGATCAACCGCAAGCAGGTAGCGGCCAATCAATTTCATGCGCGACCGGGCGGGGCAGTGCACCTGGAGGATGCCGCCCGCAAAGAGGTCATCGTCGCCTATCAAAAACGTAAACAAGAAGAGATCACGCACCCGGTGTTGAATCAAAAGATGCCGTTAGGTTTGGTTCCGCATGTGCAGGCTCGTCTTCTGGCCCGCGTGCTGCGAGGAGACCTTGAGGCCTATCCGCCGTTTTTGTATCGGTAGGAGGGTGGCATGAATATGTTGATCGCCTATGACGTGGCAACAGAGTCAACTGGCGGGCGGAGGCGCCTGCGGAAAATTGCGCAGGCCTGTCAGGATTTCGGGCAACGAGTACAGAAATCGGTGTTCGAATGCACGGTCAATGAGATGCAATTTGAAGAACTCCTTCGGCGTCTTCTCGAAATTATCGATGAGAAAGAAGACAGTTTGCGGGTGTATCGATTAGTCGAGCCCAAAGAAAAGTATGTGCAGGTGTTTGGTGTGGACACGTCAGTCGATTTTGATGAGCCACTGGTGTTGTAAACGCGAACCAGCAGCGCTGCTCAATAGGGCGTGGGATCGCGCAGGCGAGAAGGTTACGAATTAAAAGGAGAATTTCTCAGGTGACACGAAACCATTGTCGCCGATTCCAAATGATTCCATCAGGTTCGCGCCAAGTCGAGGTAAACCTGGCTGGAAATCATAGGTTTTTGTTAGCGCGGTAGCGCCCGTCCTTAGTGACGGGCGAGGATTGAAACACTAAGTCATCATGTTGTGCTTCTAACTCCTTCACCGTAGCGCCCGTCCTTAGTGACGGGCGAGGATTGAAACATGGGGCTGCTCAAGCTGATGCCGGAGCTGAACTGTAGCGCCCGTCCTTAGTGACGGGCGAGGATTGAAACGTCAACGAGGGGAGCTCGCCGTCTGGCGCATCTGGGTAGCGCCCGTCCTTAGTGACGGGCGAGGATTGAAACCCCTTTTTCGTAGCAATCCCGAAAGGGAGTCTTGTAGCGCCCGTCCTTAGTGACGGGCGAGGATTGAAACAGACTCACACATCTATATCGATCACGCGCATGTCGTAGCGCCCGTCCTTAGTGACGGGCGAGGATTGAAACTGTGCGGTGCCGGGCTGATCCGGCATGGCAATCCGTAGCGCCCGTCCTTAGTGACGGGCGAGGATTGAAACTCAGGTGGACTAGCGGCAGGAGCAGACTTGTCGAGGTAGCGCCCGTCCTTAGTGACGGGCGAGGATTGAAACGCCGTACCGCTGGACGTGCGGCCAATGCTTGGCGAGTAGCGCCCGTCCTTAGTGACGGGCGAGGATTGAAACGCCTGCCCAAACGTCTCATTCGCCCAGGCCGTCAGTAGCGCCCGTCCTTAGTGACGGGCGAGGATTGAAACTCGCTCTCGCCTGTCAAACGATCGTAGCAACGCTGTAGCGCCCGTCCTTAGTGACGGGCGAGGATTGAAACATCGTGAATCATTTGCATCTGTTCGAGCAGATGAATGTAGCGCCCGTCCTTAGTGACGGGCGAGGATTGAAACACGGTATCAACTGGCTCATTCCTCGCGTTCAGGGTGTAGCGCCCGTCCTTAGTGACGGGCGAGGATTGAAACCGGTATCTGGTCCGTGATGGATGGCGGCGCCGCCGTAGCGCCCGTCCTTAGTGACGGGCGAGGATTGAAACTGCTTGTGAATCACCCGCGTGTAACGCTTCAGCAGTAGCGCCCGTCCTTAGTGACGGGCGAGGATTGAAACAATTCCAGATCGCCACCGGCGTGACGGTCACCGGCCGTAGCGCCCGTCCTTAGTGACGGGCGAGGATTGAAACTCAGTGATCGGCCCGCACCACTGACAGGGCTCGCCGTAGCGCCCGTCCTTAGTGACGGGCGAGGATTGAAACTGATTGCAGCCTTACGCGAACCAGGTCCGCCACTGTAGCGCCCGTCCTTAGTGACGGGCGAGGATTGAAACTCCTATAGGCTTAGATTAGGGTTTACTGCATAGAAGTAGCGCCCGTCCTTAGTGACGGGCGAGGATTGAAACCCTCTCGTGGGCGATCACGAACGAAACAGCGTACAGTAGCGCCCGTCCTTAGTGACGGGCGAGGATCGCCGTCAATCAGAGGGGTATGCATTTCTAAGGTTCCGGCCAAAATGGTGGCACTCACCAGCTGTCTTGTATGCTTTCGGCGGGAGACTGTGACCCTCACGCCTCCGATTCTTCAATCTCCTCGATCGACTCCCTGAGCGCGGCCACGAAGGCCTCCGGCGCAGCGAGGGCCGCTTCGGTGAGTTGAAATTCTGAGACCAGCACCCCATCCTTATCGACGACGATCAACCGATACCCCTGTTTCACGATGCGACCTTTCTCTGCGATGTTCGCAGTGCGGGTGGACGTCACTGACTGCGTGCGTCGCTCTTAAGGTACCGTATGAAAGGGGCAAACGTCATGCGAGTGTCGGGGCGTCGAATGCCCTGTTGGTCTTCGCCGGCCATGCCTGGTAGGATAGGGGACGTTGAGAACGAATTGACCGTCCAAGGAAAGGATGCCTAGCTTGAATACAGCCAAACTCATAGCCGCATGTCTCGTGCTTGTGCTGGTCGGTGTGCCGACGATGTCTTTCGCGAAGGCGCGTGGGGGCTCAGGGGGAGGATTCTCCAGCGGGTCGCGTAGCAGCGGGTCATCGGGAAGCATGGGGAGTCGCGGATCGCGAACCTACCAGGACAACGGCGCCAAGCCGATTGAACAGTCGACGACGGCCAGGCCTTCTGCCACGCCTCCGTCCTCATCCGTCGGGAACCCGTCCCCCATGTCGAGACCGGCACCCGCCGCGCAGCCGTCATGGATTCAACGCAATCCGCTGTTGGCCGGGATTGCCGGTGGTCTTGCCGGGACGTGGCTGGGGCACATGATTTTCGGGGCGACCGAGACGAGTGCGCGCACGACGGAAGGGGCCGAAGGTGAGCAGGCTGCCGGAGGAGCCGGGTCCAACGGCATGTTGCTGCTGTTCATGGTGATGGGCGGCGGTGCGCTCTGGTGGTACATGCGGTCGCGTCGTACGCCGGCGCCGAATTTTTCCGGGCTCTCTCGCACGAGTGCCGCGAGTGGTTCTCTCCTGGCCGAATCGTCTCGTGCAGGTTTGGGGACGGCGGTTGTTGACGACGAGATCACGTCGTCGGACAAGGCCGCGTTTCAGCAGGCGCTGATAGATATTCAAACCGCCTGGAGCCATCAGGATCTGGCGGGGTTGCGGCGCCTGGTGACGCCGGAAATGTTGGAGTATTTCAGCACGGGTCTTGCCGAGCAGGCCAGCGAGGGCATCGCCAATCATGTGGAGGACGTGGAATTGGGCCGGGCGGAGGTGTTGGAGGCCTGGAGCGAGGGGGCGACGCAGTATGCCACCGTCAGATTGTCCTGGTCCGCCCGTGATTACAGCATTTCTGTAACGAAGCAACCGGATGAAGTCGGATATGTCGTCGAGGGGAATGCTCAGCAGACGGTGGAAACGACGGAAGTGTGGACCTTCATGCGGTTTGGCACGGGGAAGTGGCTCCTCTCCGCAATTCAACAGGTTGCGTAGCGCACGGACCAGATCCAGAGATTGAGCTGATGTGCAACGGGGGCAGCCACGCGGGTGGCTGCCCCCGTTGTGTGTGTGATGCTCAGCCCATCACGGCTCTTCCGACGATCGTGACCGGGGCGAAAGCCCGGCTTCGATCGGCAGGAAGGTCTGAGCCTGTGAAATGGCCTCCATCAGTGCCACCCGCTCCCGATCCGTCTCTTGCGACGGTGGCAGGCTATGCGCAAACGCTTCCGCGGCGTCCACCAATGCCTGCAACGCCGCTTCGACTTCCATCGATGCCTGTGCGGGTACGCCTGCGGCCAGCCGGGCTAACGCTCGTCTCCGTCTCGGCCCGACATAGATCTGCGGGGCCACGGGATTATCCTTCTCCAGTTCCGGTCGTCTCGATATCGACATGCGTCTTCTCCTCTGAGCCAGCTCATCAGTGCTGGTTCACTGTACAAGATCACGGGCGGCATTTGCACCGGGGCGGTCCCTCTGGGGCAGTCGTTGGTTGGTTCTCACGTGGCTTGACTCCCATTTTGGCCGGCTCCTATAATTCGGCGGTTTTCCGGCGACAATCAACTGATTTGGCGTGAAGAATGGCCGAGTTTACTCATTTCAATGAATCGGGGCGGGCGCGGATGGTCGATGTCGGGGCGAAGGCCTCCACGGAGCGTCTCGCGACGGCGCAAGCGATGGTGTTCCTTCAACCGGAAACCCTTGAAAAGATTCAGCAGGGAAAGATCGCCAAGGGCGATGTGCTCTCTGTTGCGCAGGTGGCGGGCGTGATGGGGGCGAAGCGCACGCCGGATTTGATTCCGATGTGCCATCCGATCCTCCTGACGAGCGTGGATATCTCCTTTCACGAGGTGAGCCAGCCGAACGACCAAGGGCGTTGTTCCATCACGATTACGGCCACGGCCAAGACAAATGGCCCCACGGGCGTGGAGATGGAAGCGATGACGGCGGCGTCGGTGGCCGCGTTGACGATTTATGATATGTGCAAGGCGGTGGACCGGGGGATGAGCTTCGGCGACATCTGCCTGGTGACGAAATCGGGTGGAAAGTCCGGCACCTATCAACGCCCGGTTCCAGTGTAAGTAGGGTCTGTCCGTTGCCTGAGATGATGGAGTCGCACATGGTGACGGTACGACTGTTCGGCATGACGAAACTGTTGGCGGGTAACCAGGGGACCCTGTCCCTGGCCTTGCCCGAGGGCAGGCGGGTCAAAGACCTCGTGGCCGTGATCGATGCGGCCTATCCGAAGATCGGCGAGTTGCTGCACAAGAAGAAGGTGCTCGTGTCGGTCAATCAGGATATCGCCCACGAAGACCTGGAAGTGCAGGACGGGGATGAAATTGCCCTGCTGCCGCCGTTTGCCGGCGGGAGTGACGGATGCTGAACAAGCCTGCCAGCGGCGTGCTCGCCGTGTGTGGCGGCCCTGCCGGACAGGCTTGTTGAGCATCCTTCCTGAGAGAACCAGCGGCGAAACCGAAGGGAACGAATCGATGAGTCTTGAACAGGTCACCAACGCCGACCAGCCCCTCACCGACGATGAGGCGATGTTGGTCCGAGTGCAGCGTGAGGATTTCTCGATCGATGAAGAGCTCCGTCGCGTGCGCGCGCGTTCAAAGCGCATCGGCGGGATTGCGATATTTTTAGGTACGGCACGGGATCGTTCCAAAGGCAAGGATGTGGACGGCATTACCTTCGAACATTACGAAGGCATGGCCCAGAAGAAGCTGCGGGACATCCGCGAGCGGGCCCTCAAAGATTTCGGCGTGATCGAATTGCTGATCCTGCACCGGTATGGCGAGATCGGCATCGGCGACAACATCGTGTTGATCATTGCCGGTGCCGAACATCGGGCGGAAGCCTTTCAGGCCTGTAAATGGGCCATCGACGAACTGAAACAAATTACCCCCATTTGGAAGCTCGAACACACCCCCGATGGAGAGGTGTGGGTCGAGGAGCACCCATAGCCCTTCCCAAGGGATGTCGTGAGAGGAGAGGCCCGCGCCTTCGAGTCTCGATGGACCAAAACACGCTCGATACACCAGTCCCGACCATATACGACCGCTTGGGGCGCCCGCTTCGCAGCCTGCGCCTCTCTGTGACCGACCGCTGCAATCTTCGGTGCAAGTATTGTATGCCCGAGGACGACTATGCTTGGTTGCCGCGCGACACCATCCTGACGTTTGAGGAGATGGCCGAACTCACCGCGGTCTTCACCGAGTTAGGCGTGGACAAGGTGCGTCTCACCGGCGGCGAGCCGTTGTTGCGACGCGATTTGCCGCGGTTTGTGCGGCAACTGTCTGAAAATCGCCGGATCAGCGAAATCGCCCTCACGAGCAATGGCGTCCTCATGGCGGACCAGGCCGCCGACCTGTCGTTTGCCGGGTTGAACCGTGTGACGATCAGCTTGGACACCCTGCGGGCGGACCGGTTCCGCACCTTGACCAAGCGTGATCTGCACCACCAGGTGTTCGACGGCATCAAGGCCGTCATTCAGGCCGGGTTCCCCTCGCTGAAATTCGATACGGTCATTATCAAGGGGTACAACGACGACGAACTCATCGACCTCATCGAATACGGCAAGACGGTGGGGGGCGAGGTGCGGTTCATTGAGTATATGGATGTCGGAGGGGCCACGGATTGGTCCATGAATCAGGTGCTCTCCCGGGCGGACATGTTGGAGCTGATCGGTCATCACTATGGCGGAGTCACGCCGTTGGTGGAGAACAGTGTGGCACCGGCCGAACGGTTTCAGCTGCCTGACGGCACCGTCTTCGGCATTATTCCGTCGACCACGACACCCTTCTGCCGCTCCTGCGATCGCAGTCGGCTGACGGCTGACGGGATGTGGTACCTCTGTCTGTATGCCAAGGACGGCCTTGATCTTCGCGCTCCCCTCCGGCAAGGGCGTACCCGTGACGAATTGAAAGCCTTGATCACTGCCGCGTGGGAAGGGCGGGCGGATCGCGGCGCTGAGGAACGCAAAGCGCTTGAAGCCTTGGGGCTGCGAGAACAACGTCTCATCGAAATCAACCGGCTCCGTGAAGATCCCCACCTGGAAATGCATGCGCGCGGGGGATGACCGCCGGTACGTGCTGCTCCCGTTGCCGGATCGGCCATACAGTTCCCTCGGAGCAGTGGATGTTTGATCCCCATACCCTGACCATTCTGAGCCTTGGATTCGTGCTGGGGCTTCGTCACGCCCTGGATGCGGACCATCTGGCCGCTCTTTCGACCGTGCTGGCGGAACGCCCTACCGTACAGGCCTCGACGGCCATCGGGTTTTTTTGGGGGCTCGGGCACACCCTGATGCTGCTTTGTGTCGGGACGGCGCTGATGGCGCTCAACCTCACGATTCCTGAATCGGTGGCCAGCCTCTTCGAGTTTGCCGTCGGCGTGATGCTGGTCGTGCTGGGTCTCTCGTTGGCCCGCCGCATCTACCAAGAGCAATGGCACCTGCACCTCCACGAACACGGAGGACACGCGCATGTGCATCTGCACAGTCACCGCGTGCAGGCGGATCATGCGCACGGACACTGGTATCACGGTTCGCTGCGGCCCCTCTTGATCGGCATGGCCCACGGACTGGCCGGGTCCGCGGCGTTGATGCTGATTGTGCTTTCGACGGTGACCGGGTTTGGCCAAGGCATTGGCTATATCGTGGTGTTCGGTGTCGGCTCCATTTTGGGAATGGTGGGGGTCGGCGCAGTGCTCAGCCTGCCGGTGATCTATTCCGTGACGGTGGGGCCCAAAGCGTATTGGATGGTGCAGGGGCTCGCCTGTCTTGCCAGCATCGGGTTAGGTCTGCTGATGATGGTGCGGATCGGCCTCGGCAGTGGATGGTCATAGCGCCGACAGGCGACCGTTCCATAGACTCGCCCCGCGTATCATGCATGACATGCCTGGGTCCTTCTCCTCGACCGTGCAAATCTGTGTGCGCCTTTGTCGGAGGTATGCTATTCTGCCGCGCAGTGCGCAGCATTGATCCATTAGCCTGTGGGTGGTTGCCGGGATCGGGGCGCCGAGCCGGAAGGCTAGGGCCATGAATCTGCGGGTCTTGGGCTGTCATGGTTCGGGACAACTCGTCAGCGGTGAACGCGGTCCGGTGCAGTGCGGCACCTGCGGTTTCCTGCTCAATGATCGGCTGGTCGTGGATGCCGGCACGGTCGGTTCCCGACTGTACCTCGAGGAGCAACGGCGAATTCGGGTGGTCCTGCTGACTCACCTGCATTTCGATCATATTCGCGAGTTGCCGACGTTGGCCGACAATCTGGTCGGTGAGATTGATGAGCCGGTGATCATCGCCGCCATACCCGAAGTGTTGGATGGACTGCGCCGACACATTTTCAACGGAGTCGTCTATCCCGATTTTTTCCAGTTGCCCGACCCCGCCAAACCGGTCTTCGTGTCCTGTGAGTTGCGCCCCGGACGGGAGACCCAGTTGTGCGGATTTGGCGTGACGCCGATTCGAGTGAACCATGTGGTCCCGACGGTGGGATTTCTGCTGCGTGACGAGGACCGGACGCTGCTCTATAGCGGCGATACGTATCACACTGAGGAGCTCTGGCAGGTCGCCAAGGGGGTGTCCGGGTTGAAGGCCGCGTTTATTGAAAGTTCGTTTCCCGACGAGATGAGTGAATTGGCCAAAGTGGCGAAGCATCTCACGCCGGCGCTGTTGGCTGAGGAGTTTGCCAAAATCGCGCGACCCGAGTTGCCGGTCTTCGCGTACCATCTCAAACCGCGTTTTCGCGATCGGATCCGTCAGGAGCTTGGTCGACTGGGTATTCCGCAGTTGACCGCGCTTGAAGAGGGCCAAACCCTTGTACTATAGGTGAGCAGGATGGCGTGGTTTAAAAAAGGAAAAACCGAAGAGGCCGAGCCCCCCAAGCGCTCCAAGGCGGCGGAGGGCATGTGGCTGAAGTGTAACCATTGCCGGGAGATCGTCTATCGCAAAGAGGTGGATCGAAACAATAAGGTCTGCCCGAAGTGCGACTATCATTTCCCGATCTCGGTCATCGAACGCATCAATCTGTTGGTCGACCTGGGCACGTTCAAGGAGTGGGATCCCGAACTGGAGCCACAAGACCCGCTGCAATTTCAGGACACACGCACGTATAAGGACCGGATCAAGGCGCAGCAGGAAAAGACCGGCCGCAAGGACGCCATGGTCATCGGCCAGGGCGCGGTCAACGGCCGCAAGGTCGCGCTGTGTGTGTTCGATTTTGGATTCATGGGCGGCAGCATGGGGTCGGTCGTCGGCGAAAAGATTTGTCGCGCGGTCGATCGTGCACTCGAGGGGCGCATGCCGTTGATTCTTGTGACGGCGTCCGGCGGCGCACGCATGCAGGAGGGAATTCTCTCGCTCATGCAAATGGCAAAAACTTCTGCGGCGGTGGCGAAGCTCGGTGAAGCGAAGCTCCCGTTCATTTCGATTCTGGCCGATCCGACCTTCGGCGGCGTCACCGCGAGTATTGCCATGTTGGGGGATGTCATCATTGCCGAGCCGAAAGCGCTGATCGGATTTGCCGGGCCGCGCGTGATCGAGCAAACGATCAAACAGCAATTGCCGGACCAGTTCCAACGAGCCGAATTCCTGCTCGATCACGGCATGATTGACATGATCGTCGAACGCAAGCAGTTGAAAGAAGCGGTCAGCACGCTGGTCGGACATTTCTAGCAGGATGCGGAACCCGTCTGCCGGTGCAGACGAGTTCCCTCGTATGGCCATGATGACGTATCCCGCCACAGTGCAGTTCCTCTACGGCCTACAACAGCACGGCATCAAGTTGGGGTTGGAGACGATTCGCGCGTTGCTTGCCCGGGTGGGTGATCCACACCGTGGGTATCCGGTGGTACACATCGGCGGGACCAACGGGAAGGGGTCAACGGCGGCGATGACGGCTTCGATGCTGCAGGCGGCTGGGCATCGCGTGGGACTCTACACGTCACCGCATCTGGTCGATTTTCGCGAACGCATCCGGGTCGACGGCGTCATGATTCCGGAAGCGCGTGTCAGTGCGTTGGTTGAGGTCTTGCGCGAGGCGGCGGCGCCTGATCTGGCCCCGACCTTTTTTGAATTCACGACGGCGCTCGCGTGTCGATATTTTGCGGAGTGTCGGGTGGATGTGGCGGTGCTCGAAGTCGGATTGGGTGGGCGATTCGATGCCACGAATGTGGTGACCCCGCTGGCGTCGGCGATTACCAGCATCGGCCTCGATCATGAGGCCTACCTGGGCTCGACCATCGAGGCGATTGCGTTTGAGAAGGCCGGGATCGTGAAGCCGGGAGCGCCCGTTGTGCTCGGTCGGATGGATGCGCCGGCCCGGCAGGTCATCGAGGAGCGCGCGTCACACGAGGGCGCACCGGTCTATAGTCTCGACCGCGAGTTTCGCTGCGACGGTGATTCAACGGCGGATTGCGGGTACACCGGACTGAAGCGGGCGTATCAGCATCTGCACTGTCCGCTGCAAGGGCGGTTTCAGCTCGACAATCTGGCCTGTGCCCTGGCTCTGATCGAGTTGGCTCACGACGAGGGCTTGGTGGTGCCGGAGACGGCCGTGCGGACGGGCCTGCAGCAGGTGGCCTGGGAGGGCCGCATGGAAGTGCTTGGGCAGGGACCGATGATCGTGGTCGACGGCGCACACAATCCCGCCGCGGCGCGTGTGCTTGCCGATGCGCTCGCCGACTGGCGCCGTGCACACCCAGGCGGCCACGTCACGCTCATCGTCGGAATGATGCGCGATAAACATCCGAAAGAATTCCTGGCCCCGCTGCTGCCGTTGGCCGATACCCTGATTCTCACCCAGGCCGATCTCCCGCGCGCCTCCACCGGTGCTGAACTTCGTGCCTTGCTCGCGGAGGTTGCGCCGAGTGCATTGGTGGCGCCGACGCCGGCGGATGCGATGGCGTTGGCCAAACGTTCCGCGACCCCGTCCGATCTGATTTGTGTCACGGGCTCCTTGATGCTGGTCGGCGAGATCAAGGCCCTTTTCCGAGGGTGTTCCCTCTCACCTGTTCGTGGTTGAGATGGGGCCAGACCGTTACCCCGTGCATACGCCTTGGTCCGCAGCCGGCCGCTCGGCACTCGGGCTGGTGGCGTTCCTCCTCAGTGTCCTGCTCATGGCGCCGCTGCTCCTGCGTGACGTCGTGTGGGCGCAATCGACGGTGACGACGCCGTCACCCACCAATCAGCCCCTCACGATCACTGCCGAGCGAATCGACCACCTCCAAGAACAAGACGTGTATGAGGCCGATGGATCCGTGGTCATCACGCAGGGAACGCTGCGACTGACCGCCGATCATGTGACTATCAACTCGCTGCCCGGCACGCTCGTCGCGACCGGACATGTGCATTTCCAGGATCCGTATTCCGATCTGAAGTCCGAACGGTTGGAGTTGAACGTCAATACTGAGGCCGGGGTGGTGACGCATGGGTCGATGTACGTCCGGCCGAGCAATTCGTTTTTTACCGGGCGCAGCATCCGGCGACTGTCTGAGGATCACTATCGCATCAAGGACGGAACCTTCACGAATTGCGACGCGAAGGACGGGGAAGTGCCGGCCTGGCGGTTCACGTTCGAGGATCTCGATGTGAATACCGGGGAGAGCATCGGGATGAAGCGAGCCTGGCTCTGTATGCAGGATACGCCGATCATTCCCGTGCCGACGTTGACCTATCCCTTGGTGAACCGGCACAGCGGATTTCTCATTCCCACGCCGGGATATGACAACCGGTTCGGGTTACACTACCAGCAGGGCTATTTCTGGGCGATCAATCCCAGTCAGGATTTGACCATCGCGCCCTCGTATTACAACAACCTCGGCTACGGCAGCGACTTTACTTATCGCTATTATCTGAACCGTCGGTCGAGCGGGCAGTGGTTCGCGAGTTTTCTGCAGCAAACCAAATTGCCGAATGTGTCGGGGGTGGATCAAGTCAACCAGGATGAGCGGCGGTTGCGCGGGATGATCAGCGGCCAGCACTCGCAGCAGGTGACGGAGACGCTGATGGTGCGCGGGCAGGCGTCGTTCGTATCCGATCGGCAGTATCTGCAACAACTCAGCAATTCAGGTACTCAACGGGCATCCCCCAGCGGTGAATCGACCTTGCTGGCGACGCAGCGGCTTCCCTACGGAAGTGCCTATTTCCTGGGCCAGTATCTGCAGCCGTTGAACTCCGGCGGTCCCGACACGTTTCAACGCCTCCCTGAAGTGGGGTACGTCCTGCCGAACACTTCACCGTTCGGGATGCCGTTGCTCCTGAACCTCGATACGAATTTCGTGAATTTTTATCGCGAGCAGGGATTCGCGGTGAATCGCATGGATTTCATGCCCGGGGTGACGACCGATGTGATGGATGTCGGACACGTGATCGGGTTGACGCCGCATTTCAAATTTAAGGAGGTCTATTACACACGCGGCATTCAGGAAGCCAGTCCGCTGCATCGCGAAACGTTTTGGGCGGCCATGGATGCCACCTCAAAATTGAGTCGCCGGTACACCGGCGGGGAGGGTGGAAGTTTCCTCCATACGATTGAACCGAGCGTGATGTATGAATACGTACCGGGCAGCGATCAAAGTAAGATTGCGCAGATCGACCAGATCGATGACATTCCCAAGAAGAACCTGCTGACCTACTCCCTCCGGACCAAGTTGCTGGAGCAGAAGGTGAACGGGCAGAGTTTCAACTGGCTGGACCTGACGGTGGCGCAGAGTTACCACGTGGGGGCGGTGCAGACCCGTGCGAGGGAATTTACGCCCGGCGTGTTGCCGTTCCTGGGCACCTTGACGCAGCCCTTGCAACCGGCCACGGTGGACGTGCAGGGGCGAAAAATGTCCGATGTGTGGCTGCGGGCGGTGATCGGCAATACGGCGCCCGAGTTCCTGCGTCCTCCCGGACAAACCGAAGCGCTGGGAAAAAACATCACGGCTGGTCAGATCCTGCCGCCGATGAATTCGTATCTGACGGTCGATGCGTTTGTGGATCCCTATCGCGGGACGTTCAGCCAGTGGAATACCGATTTGCGGGTTCAACAATCGAATTACTGGTACTTCGAAGTCGGGCAACGATTCAGCCACGATGGGAACCGGGTCCGGCGCGGTGACATTTGGAACCCCATCTCCTTCAATGAGGTGTATGCGCCGACCAAGGAGATTCAGTTCGCCACGCTCGGCGGCGGATTCCGGACGCCGTGGGGATGGACCATCGGTGCCAAGGGATATTACGATGTCAAAGGTGGTCGTAGCCCGGAATACGACGTCGTCGCCTTGTATCAGAATCCGTGTAAGTGCTGGTCGCTCGGTCTCTACTATCTGCAGTTCCCGGATCGTCAGAGTTATTCCTTCATGCTCAGCATGACCGGCATCGGGTGGACGGAAAACTTCGGCACGATTGTGGCCAAGACCATCTTAGGTCCTCTGTTGGTCGGAGACCGAGGCTTGCCCTGGGCGGCACCGGGAGGCCCCTATGGCCGGGTGACGAATCCGTTACCTCTGCAGTCCATGCCCATGGGACGGTATTAGTCGCGTCGTCTCTCAGGCCGGCCTAACCCATTCCGATCAGCAACCAGGAGGCGGAGTGATGCTGATGAAACAGGGGCTCAAGGGTTTTTCCCTGACGGCAGCATTGTGCTGCTGGTTCATCCTGCAGTGGACGACTCCGCTTCAGCTTCACGCAGCAGAACCACGCTCGCACTTGCAACGAGCGGCGGTGTTCCTGCTGGCCGCCGACTATCGTCAGGCCGTGGAGGCTTGCCAGGCGGAAGTGCGGGAGTTTCCCTCGGCGCGAAGTTATACCTTTCTGACCTATGTGTACCATGCGCTCGACGGATATGTTGAGCAGCTGGCGCGTACCGATCAGTGGGTGCGCGTCGAACAGGTGTACGTGAATCTGGCTGCCGCGCGAATCGAAGACTTGCTGGATCCGCCGGATGTGTTGGCGCGCATCGCAAAAGAGGTGATCCAGCAGGCTGTGCAACGGCAGGCTGATGTGTCGGCTGCGATGGCCGATCGGTTGGATCATGCACTGGTGACGCAGTTGTGGCGAGAACAAGCCGCCTGGCGCCAGGCGAGACCGGACGATTGGTGGGCCAGCGCACCGCCGCAGTGGCAGTGGGAGCGGCCCTAATTTGACTCTCCGTAAAACCCTGGTATAGGATGCCCAGAGGTGCCCGGAGCCGCTTCGGGACAGGAACAGCGAGGTCAGTGTAGGTTCGTTGGGAGAAGGAGGCGTACTGTGGCAGGCGATGCGTTGAAAGTGACGGATGCGACGTGGGATCAGGATGTCATGAAGGCGTCCGAGTTGGTCATGGTGGACTTTTGGGCGGTCTGGTGCGGACCTTGTCAGATGGTCGCTCCGATCGTCGATGAACTTGCAACAGAGTATGCCGGCAAGCTGAAGGTCCGCAAACTCAATACCGATGAAAATCCTGAAATTGCCGGCCGCTATCAAGTAATGAGTATTCCGACCATTTTATTCTTCAAGAACGGCCAAGCGGTCGAACGGCTTGTGGGTGCACGCCCGAAGCGCCAGTTCAAAGAGTTGATCGATTCGTTGCTCGCGCAACATTCCGGCGCTGCTTAGCCGCAGACTATCAGCGGCATGCTGACCGAGCTGCGCATTTCGAATTTCGGCGTCATCGAGCAGCTGGCCGTCACCTTCGGCTCCGGTTTCATCGTGTTCACCGGTGAAACCGGGGCCGGAAAATCTCTTCTCATCGATGCGGTGACTCTCCTCGTCGGGGGCCGTGCCTCCGCAGACCAGATTCGCGCCCAGGCTGACGAGGCCGATCTGGAAGCTGCCTTTCAATTGCCCCCTGGGCATTCCCTCCTTCTGCTGCTTCAAGAGAAAGGATTTGCGCGTCCCGGTGAGACGGAGATGGTCATCCGGCGTGTCATCTCTCGCACGGGCCGCAACCGGACGTATCTAAACGGCAATCTGTGCCCCGTTCATCTGTTGGAGGAACTGGGCGGTGCATTAGTGGATGTGCACGGGCAGCATGAGCAACAGTCGCTGCTGTCGCCCGCCGTTCAGGTCGATGCGTTGGATGCCTACGGCAGACTCCACCCCCTTCGTCAGGAATACCAGACCGCCCACAAGGCATGGAGCGAACAGGTGGCGCAGCTGGAGGCGGTCTCGACGCAGATTGCTCGTCGGCGCGAGCGAGAGGACCTGCTGCGATTTCAATTCCGGGAGATTTCCGAAGCCGGTATCGAGGCGGGTGAAGAGGCGAAGCTTGAGCAGGAACGGCCGCGACTGATGCACAGCCAACAACTGGGAGAGTGTGCGGATCAACTCCACGAGGCGCTCTATGCGGGAGAGCAGAGCGTCTTGAGTCAGCTGGCGTCTGCGCGCAAGCTGCTCTCTCGAATGGAGTCGATCGATAGTAGCACGGCCGACTGGGCAAAAATTGTGGATGACGCGATCGTTCCCCTGAAAGAGCTGGCCGCGCAGGTGCGCCACTATCGTGATCAGGTGGAAGCGAATCCGGCGCGATTGGCGGAGATCGAACAGCGGCTCGATCGATTACAACGCCTCAGCAAGAAATACGGCGGATCACTGGAGGCTATGTTGGATCTGCAGGAGTCTCTCCGCGCCCAACTGGATCAGTTGGATACCGCAGAGTCGCACCTGCAGGAATTGACCCGCGCCGTTGAGGCGAGGCGGCAGAACGTCAGTGAGGCGGCGGAGCGGTTGACCCGCAAGCGCAGTGAGGCGGCCAAGAAGCTTACGGCAGCGGTGACCAAGGAGTTGGGCGCTCTCCGGATGGAACGGACTCGTTTCCTGGTAGAGGTCTCGCGCGTGTCTGGTGATGAGCCATACGGGCTGACTGGACAGGATGCTGTGGAGTTTGTCTTCTCGGCGAACCCGGGAGAACCGCTCAAGTCATTGGCGAAGGTCGCGTCGGGAGGAGAACTGTCTCGCGTCATGTTGGCCTTGAAAACGATCCTGGCCGACACTGATCGGGTCCCGGTACTGATTTTCGATGAGGTGGACGCGGGGGTTGGAGGGGCGGTCGCCGAGGTGATGGGCGCGCGCCTTCGAGACCTCAGCCGTCACCATCAAGTGTTGTGTGTCACGCATCTTCCCCAAGTCGGATCGCAGGCCCATGCCCATTACGTGGTCGAAAAACAGGTTCGGCAAAAGCGCACGTTGACGCAGGTTCGGAAGCTGACGTCCGAGGAGCGTGAAGCGGAAATTGCGCGGATGCTGGCCGGGGTGACCGTGACCAAGACAGCCAGGGCAGCGGCCGCGGAGATGATTGAAAGCGCGAAAGACCGGCGGTCGTGACCGGGTCAGCTTGCCGGTGAGGTTTTGGCGATGGCAAGGGCCGGGAGTGAGGATTTGCATTCCCGCACGACCTGTGCAAACAGCTCCGCCAGTTTCGGATCAAAACGCGTATCCGCCTCGAGCAAAATTTGTCGGATCGCGTCCTCAATGGATGTCGGCTGGTGTCCGGGTATGTCGACCGTGAGGTTGTCGAACGCCTGTGCGATGGCGACGATACGAGCCAGGAGCGGAATCCCTTCCCCTTCGAGCCCGTGAGGGTTCCCTACACCATCGAACCGTTCGTGATGGTAGGACACGATTTGCCCCACCTCTGCCTGAAAGCCCAGCGGCACGAGCATGCGAGCTCCGGCCTCTGAATAGTCTCTCACTCGCACGCCGGTTCTGGGGGCGTCATCGTCATCCGGCGAGTATTTGTAGTTGGCGAGGCTGATCTTGCCGATGTCGTGCAGGAACGCGCCCAGTGCCAACGCCTTTTGGTCGGGAAGGGGCAAGTTTAATTGATTGGCGAGGAGCGAGGCATAAAAGCTGACCCGGCTGCAGTGGTTCAGCAATTGTCGATCTTTGGCTTCGAGCAGATCGGAGAGCAGCGGGATCAGCGCGGTGACATCCGCCGCAGGGCCGACGGTCTCGCTCGTCGTCGTGCCGATTGCGAAATAGTTGGTTTGTAGATCCTTCCATGCCTGCACCGCTTCTTGCTCGCTGCCCCACAAGGTCGCCGAGGTTCTCAAAAATGATCGCAGGTAATCCAACCGCTGCTTCTTCTCCAGCGTTTGGTTGATCAACGTGATCAACTCGGTGACGTTGAATGGCTTGAGCAGATATCCGGCCGCTCCGTGCCGAATGCCCTCCATCGCCGACTTCAAACTGCCGTAGCCGGTGATGATAATGACCTCGATATCCGCGTAGTCCTGTTTGATGTCTTGTAAGAGGTCGATGCCCTGGCGGTCGGGAAGTTTCTGATCCAGGGTGATCAGGTCGATATGCTGGTCTTTGAGCACCCGGAGGGCGGACTTGGCGTTGTCGGCTGAGTGGATCGTGAAGAAGGGACGAAGTATGACTTTCAGCGCGTCTCGCGGTCCAGTCTCGTCATCGACGACGAGAACCGATGGTTTACCCCCGACGCGTTCGCTTGATGACTGAGTGCCCATTCAGAGTGCTCCCGAGTGCATTGCAAACTGTCACGGTTATCAAAACGCAAAACGTGTACCGCCTGAATTCGCTGTGATTGGGAATATATAGCAGGTCCTTGTCACTCAGGCCACTAGATATTTACCGTAGGGTGTTAGCCTTGAGGAAATGAGACCAATGCCAGGCACGGTTGTGCCAGACTGTGTCACTCCTGAGGCAGTGCCGGCTCTGAATGTCCTCCGGTATCAGGCCTGCTGATTCCCAAGGTGTCCATGCGATATTTCAACATGCGGCGGCTGATGCCCAGCATGGTGGCCGCATGCGTTTGGACGTATGTGGTTCGCTTGAGCGCATCCAGAATGATTTCGCGTTCGAACTCCATCACGGCCTTTTCCAGCGACATGCGCCCGGCGAGTGTGTCATCACGAAGCGAACTCGAGCGGGTGTCGGTTCGTAGGATATTGGGAAGATGTTCGGGCGTGATGACCTGTGAGCCTTTCGACCAGATGAACGCCTGTTCGATGATGTTCTCCATCTCACGGACGTTTCCGGGCCATGGATAGTGCGAGATGAGTTCCAGCGCATCCTTGGTGAATTCTTGCGGCGGGCGTTTTTCTTCTTCGATGCGTTTCGCGAGAAAGTGTTTGGCCAATAGGGCGATGTCCTCGCCGCGTTCGCGCAGGGGAGGCAGGTAGAGCGCGATGACGTTGATGCGATAATAGAGGTCTTCGCGGAATTGGTTTTTCCGAACCATGTCATCGAGATTCTTGTTGGTTGCGGCAACAATCCGGACATCGACCTTGATGGACTGCACGCCGCCGACCCTGGTGAATTCCCGCTCCTGCAGGACGCGTAGCAGCTTGGCTTGTGTGGCCGGGCTGAGGTCGCCGATTTCGTCGAGGAACAGGGTCCCGGTATTCGCTAATTCGAACTGCCCCACACGTCGGGCCGTGGCATCGGTGAACGAGCCTTTTTCGTGGCCGAAGAGTTCACTTTCGATGAGTGTTTCCGGCAAGGCCGCACAATTCAGGGCGATGAATGGGCGATCGCGGCGTGCGCTGTTGTAGTGAATGGCTTTGGCGACCAGTTCCTTGCCGGTGCCGCTCTCGCCGGTGACCAGGACGGTGGTGCGACTGTCTGCCACCTGTTCGATCTTTGCGTAGATCTCCTGCATGGACGGGCTCTTGCCGATCAGATTGTGGAATGCGTAGCGTTGCACGACCTGGGCGCGCAACTGGCGGACTTCCTGTTCCAACTCCTTCTTGCCCAGGGTGCGTTCGATCACGATTTGGAGTTCTTCGACATCGAACGGCTTGGAGAGATAGTCGGCGGCTCCGAGTTTCATGGCGTCGACGGCTGTTTTCACCGCTTTGGTCCCGGTCAGCATGATCACAGGCACGGTGCGATTCTCGGTGCGCATGGCCTGCAGGGCCGACAGCCCATCAGCGCCCGGAAGGATGACATCCAGGAGAACCAGATCGGGGGCTTCGGCCTTGAAGATGCGGAGTCCCTCGGCGGCATCGGGCGCCTCCAGGATCTCATAGGTCGGTTCCAGCACTGTTCTCAGCGAGGCGCGTACTCGTGGCTCATCATCGACAAGTAGTACTCGTTTCTTCATGTTACTCCCGTGCTGCTGAACCTGCGGCGCCTGCATCCGACACCGGAAGATTGACGGAAAACGTGGAACCGACCCCGACCCTGCTTTCGACTGTCAGTGTCCCGCCATGTTCTCGGACGATCTGATGCGCAGTGGTGAGACCAAGACCGGCCCCATCGCCCGCACTGTTTGAATGTTTCGTGGTGAAAAATGGATCGAAAATATGCTCCAGATGTTCGGACGCAATGCCGCAGCCCTCGTCCTCGACCTGCAGTTGAACCCAGGGCGTGCGGCCGCTCTGCGCTACCGGTCGCGTGTGGATGCGGATGTGGCCATGACCTGTGGACATGGCGTCGATGGCATTCAGGAGAAGATTCAACAGGACCTGTTTGATTTGTTGGCGATCGAGCAAGAGAAGGGGCAAATCCGGAGACAGAAGGGTCTGCAATTCAATACCGCGCCGCGTTGCTGTGGACGAGACGAAGCCGATGCATGACGCCACAAGCTCGTTCAAGTCCACTTCCGATGGTTGGGGGATCATGTAGCTGGCGTAGTCGAGAATTTCATGGAGGAGGCGTTCGATCCGGTGAATGTCTTCGAGTGCAAGCGTGCTGAACTCTTTGATGAAGACCGGATCCTGCTGTCGTTGGGGCGCCAGTTGGACGAACGTCTTGATGGAGGTGAGTGGGTTTCGGATCTCGTGGGCAAAGCCGCCGGCCATAATCTCCAATGAGCGGAGGCGATCGGTACGTCTCATCAGGGTGGACGAGCGGCGGAGATCATCCTGAGCCAGATAATGGTCCAGCGTCGTGCCTGCGATGCGCGCCATGGTTTCGATGAGAGCCCGCTGGTCGTCTTGGGAGAACGTATCATCCGCGATTGGCCCAAGGGTGCAGAGGCCGAGCAGTGTTGTCTTGCTCCGGAATGCAAGGCAGAGCATAGCGCTGGTTGCAGTCATGGCTTGGCCCGATGGCGACACGGGAGAATCATCTGATTGGATGACTGAATCTTTGTCGGCAAGCGCCTGTAGGAGCGGGTGATCACCTGCCAGCAGAAGGGGCAATGCAGAAGAGCCCTCCTGTCCACACGACGCGTTCAATCGATAGTGGCTACCGTCGGTTTCCCGTATCCATAAGGCACCCTGTGGGAGCTGTGCCTGTTGAGAGAGGCCGGCCAAGATGACATCGCCCAGGCGCGGAAGATCGGATGTCCCTCCCACGGCTTCGGAAAACTCGTTGATGATGTTGAGTATTTCCACAGAGCCTTGAAGAGTGGAGCGCTGCCGACTGGACGGGTGGAGTGTCATAGTCCTGCACAGGAAATGCCAGGCTGCACACCTGGCTGCTCACGGTGTCGCCAGACTACTGCACGTTTTGTGCTAGTGAGTGAAGTATATATGTGAGGTATGGATTCAGCCAGCGGAATCAGGTTTTTCGGCGGCGGCGAGAAGAAGCTGGCCCGAGAGTGCCCGCAAGACTCGCGGCGGGACAGGCGTGATCTGTGCCAGGTAGCTGCTTACGCTGTCCTCTTCGAAGGCGTGCAATTGTCCGATGCGGAGGCCCATGCAGCACTGGGCCATCCGATTCAGGGTCGTGCGAGCCTCTCCTGCGAAGGCATTCATTCCAAGTTCCGGTAGAGATGGGCGGTACAGGCGCGCCACATCTGCCGAGGGCGTAAACGCGCTGACGACGAGTCTTCCTCCGGGCTTGAGCACCCGGAACAACTCCCGTAGCGCGTGAAGCGGAGAGTGCGCAAAGCTCAACGAGAGAGTTGCGACAATACGATCGAAGGAGTGATCGGCAAACGGCAGCGCTTCTACGGAGCGGCTGAGTGTCCACTGACGTGTGATCGGTGTGGCCCCCGACATACGACCGGAGAATAATTGATCGACGTGTTGGAGGGCGTTTGCGGTTGCCTCGCGTGCGTGGACTAGCGCGGGGGGTGAGAAGTCAACACCGACATAGTGGAGTCGCTCGTCGGGTCGCCAGGTTTGAGCACGAAGCCGGTAGGAGAGATTGAGCAGCAGCAACCGCGCGAATGAGTGCATGCCGCATCCGACATCGAGGAGTGTGAGGTTTCCTTCAAGTGGCTGGAGCAGTTGGTAGACCTGATCCACCGCATGCCAGTGTGCGGGGAGTTCATCCATGGTGTAGGTCAGGCCTGAGTAGGTGTTCCAAAGGCGTTCGCGTCCGGCAGTCCCCAGTGAGTGCGTGATGCGTATGCGATCCTGTTCTAAGCGAGCACGAGTGGATGCGGCCTGGGAGACATTTGATGGGGTGACGGACTCTCGCGGTGCGTGCCCCGGATGACAGAGTTGTGCCAGATACTGGGATCCAGCGGCGAGTATCGACGGCGCAAACCCGCCGGTCATGTGAGCTGGAGTGGGAAGGCTCACTGTCCTGGCTCTTGGGCTGAGCGTACTCAGTGCATTGTCCAGGGTAGGAGATGACGGTGCAGGAATGGAACAATCGACTGCCGCGTCTCCTGTCGTGAGTATGACCACGTCGGTGGCGCAGTGCGAGAGCTCTCCCTGGAGTGAGGCCGTAGTTGCATACTGCGAGACAACTGCATCGGCCAGGAAGTGGTCGATATCTAACGGTAGCCCTAACAGATTCCCCAATCCCAGACTGGTACCCGCGAGGTGTTCTTGCACTAGATCTCGCTGATGGAGGGTGACAAGACACCGTTGGAGGTCGAGTGTGGGATTGAGGAGGATCAGTTGATGCATGCGTCTGTGCCAATCTTGGCGTCGCAACGCGATTCTTCCGAGGAGGTCAGGCGCGATCAGCGTGAGTGGCGTCCCCGGCCATTGTCTATGGATGTAGGTCATGACCGCATCGAGATCGTCCTCCAGGGAGGTGAAGGTCGTGTGGGAAGGATCTCCGTCGCTGAGGCCAATGTGCCGACTGTGATCGTATCGCAAGACTCGAAGTCCGGTATTGGCAAGGGCGTAGGCAACGGGCACATAACTCTGCTGCGTCGTCCCGTATCCAGGGCAAAGCAGGACCAGGGGGGATTGTGCCGTTGTGGCATGGCTCGACCAGTCATGCGATAACGCAAGTCGATGCCCTGCATGATTCTGTACCGTGTGAGTCTCCGTGAAGATGGGGGCATCTGTAAGAGACATAAACCGGTCATGAAAGAGACTGCTGTGTTCAGCGATGATGTTTCGAAGGTGGTGCTCCTGCGCAGGAGACAGATGGTTGAACCGTACCCCGATACAGGCAGTTCTGTGCCCGACCTGACTGAGAGGTGAACGCGCGGCCTGCCGTCGTGGCCGTCTCCACACAATACGCACTGCCCACGGTTCCGGGGTCGCGTGTGGTTCATGGTTCTCGGGGGAAGGCTGGCTTGGTTCGATCGGTCGCACATAGAGCGTGGAGTCAGTTTCCATTGGGTCGAATCCCTCAGGTAGCTCGAGGCATGCCCCATCCAGGCTGAGATTCATCATGCGCCCGTGGAGTCGGCTGGTCGAGTCGTGTGACTCTACAAACTCCACGGGATGGGGAAATGTGACTCGAGTCGTCTCTCGGCGTTCCGTTGTGGGCTCCGCGAGAGATAGAAGGGGTGGGGATGCGGGCTCGACTGCAGTAGCGGAAGGAAGGATCAAACCCTCGAAGGTGACGGTTGTGGAACCGTCCTGTAGACCTTCGAGCAGAGAGCGGAGCACGTTGCGGTCCCGATCGACGTTGATTGTAAACGAAACGGCGAACTCCTTCATGGTGGGGAGTGGAACGCTTGCCTGGTCCGGGGAGCGTTCGTGCACGATACCTTGTAACTCAAGGAAGCTTACCGGTGTCTTAATGACGATATAGGCCGGTTGTAGATGAATCGATGCCGAGATGTCACGAATGGTGAAGAGTGCTCCACCGGTGCTCATATTGCGCAAGACGCCACGAAGGGTGGTCCCGCCGATCGACAATTGAACGGGAAGGGACAATGGCCGCCGTTCGGATCGGCGCCGCTCAGCCCTGGTAGGGGATGACTGTTGCATTCGGTGTTGCGCTCTCGTGCCGGCGCGAGACAGGTCCCTTGGGGCAGATGCCTGGTGTTCGGAAACGGAGACTACGGGGGGATGTTCTGCCCAGGCAGGAATATGGACCGAAATGGTGAGGCCTCTGTCTCGGGCGTGCTCGATGTGAATGCTGCCCCCGTGGGCCTGAACAATTCTGTGGGCATGGAGGAGTTGTTCTGCCGACACCTGGGGCTGTGGTGCATCGTTCGACGGCGCCTCTCTGTCTGTCACTGCTCCGCGGATCGTAAAGCTCACGAATGCAGGTGTGGTGTCACCCTGTGTCGCGCTGTTGCCCTGGGCAGTCGATCGGCTGCTGAGGTCGATGGTTCCTGTCTCTAGGATAAGGTGGGCGGGCTCGTGACCAGTCGAGACGCACTGTCTTGCAAAATCGATGAGGATGTGTGCGAGGTTGTTGATGTCTACGTGTGAACCCCAAATAGCCGGGAGCTGTTCTCCCAAATAGCTCGTAAGCCTGATTCCTTCCCCGTCCTGACTCCGTTGGGCCGTCTGCGCAACGGTGTGGAGAATGTCGTTCAAATTAAGGGCGGTCAATTCGGTGGGGTGGGCATACATGACCTGAGCAAGTTGATGACTCAGCTGGTTTGCGTGTGAGGCTTTGGCGACCATCGTTTCGACATGCTGTTCAATTCTGCTGTGCTGGATGGAGGTCAGCAACCGCTGGGAGTCCTGGAGTAGGGTGGTAAGAGGCTGTTGCAATTGGCGAGACACTCGAGCGGCTTCACGCGTGAGTGTGAGTTGCCGATCGGTTTCCTGAAGGCGAGATTCCAACTCCGTCAGACGATTCTGTTGGGCTTTCTCATGCGAGAGGTCGTGGAGTAGCCCGACGGTGCCCAGATAGCGGTTGGCGGAATCAAAGAGCCCCTTTGCCGATACTTCAACGCTTACCGACAGGGACGGAGCATCAGGAATCGGCTTGCGGTGAAGTGTGAGTTCCAGTTTCCGTGTGGAGCGACTTCCCGCCCGACGTTCGTTCAGCCGGAACCGCGCCATCTGTTCCTGTTGCGGAGGGAGCAGCATCGAATAGTGCCGACCTGCGAGTTCTTCTGGGCCATACCCGAGTAAGGTCGTCACGGTCGGACTCACATAGACAAATCGACCTTCCGCATCAAGCTCATATAACAGGTCGTCGAGCGTTTCAATGAATCGCAGATGTCGCTGGAACGTGTGGTCCAGTTTCATCTGGAGGTCACGTTTTTCGACGGCTTCCTGCACGGAGAACAACAGTTCAGTGATGAATCCAGGCGATTGCTTGAAAAGCAGGAAGTCTGCTCCGTTCTGGAGGGCTTGGACGGCAGTGCCCGAATCACTCTCGTTCGTCTGGAGCAGGATCGCTGAATAGGGAGCATTGCGGCGCAGGCGGGCGATCAGGTCCATGCCGCGCTCCGGGGCCAATTCCTGATCAATCAGGATAATGTGCCAGTCTCCCTGCTGACTGAAGGTCAATGCGTCATCCGAAGAGTAGCCGGCTTCGATGCGACAACCGGAGAAAAACGCGCGCAAGCTGGTGGTCACCAGCTTGATTTCTTCGGGGTGTTCGTTGATGAGGAGGATGTTGAGCGACGATTCCGGCAAGGACATGGAGGATCTCATGCTCGTCACGCAGAGGTGCGATCACGGTGCCCGGTGCCTGCGCTGCAAGAACTCGGGCCTGCACCGCCATACAGTGATGAACATGCTTTCCCGGGCAAAGGGACTTTTGAGACCGCGGAAGGCAGGTCAATGTGCATGGATGGTTCAATATCATACACCTTCTTGAGAATCCCAGTCCGCTGCCAGAGGGGGCGGTTCTACTTCCGTAGGGGCGATAGGCGGAATGAGTCAACAGAATCAGCCATAGGTGGCTTCTTATAGAGGCGGTCCGACAGGGAGTGGAACGAAAGGTCGGAGTGGGAGGAAAATGTGTGCGGGCTGGGCCACCGCAGAGCAGCCTGTGCGGTGGCCCGCTGCGCTGCGCTTAGTGCGCCGCCGCAGTGTTTGTGCTTTGCGGACAGACTCCCGGCGTCATGTAGAGCAGATAGTTTCCCATCCCGTGCTGAATGTTCGGGTTGTGCAAGGGGTGGTGGTGAACCATCACCATTTCATAGTCATCCTGTTTGGTGACGGTGAATCCCTTTCCGTCCCGATAGACTTGATGGGGGAGGAAGTCTCGGAAGGTCCCATCCGCATCGACTTCGGGAACGGTGCGGAGGAGCGTCTGCTGAGAGGTTTTGTTTTCAAGTGCGACCATGAGGAGCTCGTCGTGGCCGTGAGGATAGGCGAACTTGACGCAGCCGTCCATGTTGAACTTCAGTGGCGCCGAGAGCACCGAGACCCCGGGCTTAATTTCGATGCCTTCGTCCGTTTGATCTGCTCCCCGTTGTGCGAATTTGCTGTAGCAGACGATGTTGACGCCCACCTGGTAGACGTCCATTTCCTGTACTTTCGTGCCTTTTGGCGCGACATACATCGTGAACCGAGCCATCACATCCTTCGTGGGAGGCGCCTTATGGTAAAAGGCCACCACTGACATGAGGTTTTGCCCCTTTCCGAGCTTGACCCCATAGCCTTCGGGAAAACGCGCTTCGGTCATTTCCAGGCCGGCTCCGGCGAAAAACAGGGGTTCGCCGTCGCACGACACGCTGGGTTTGTCATTGTTCAGCATAAGAATGTGATGGAGATAGTTCTTGGGGAGTGGCTTGCCGTCCTTTGTAAACACCTCAGACTTGTACCCGATCATGTAGGTGTCGTCGGGCAACTGAAAGACCTTCTTGGGCATGCTGGATGCCAAATCACCATCGTGGCCGGTGGGGAGGTCGACCGGGCCGAAGGTTAACGTGACGGTGTGATCGTCGACGGTCAACGTGGTTTGCCCCAGGCTTGGCATGGTGGGGACGGCGTGATGCGCGTGCCCACCGTCGGCGTAGGCTCGACCGGTAATTCCTAAGAGTAAGACCATCAGTAATAGCACACGATTCATAGCGCCTCCTCGTTGTAACAAACCGGCCTGTGGTGAAAGTCGATGAAACGATGTGGGCAAGCGCCATCCGTCGGCTACGGAGCCGGAGGGGGCGGGGTGAGTCGTTTCCAGAGATACGTGCCGCCATGCTGCCGGGGCGGGATATTATTCCTGTTGCCGACACGCACATACCACCAGATCCCTTTCGCCTCCCTGGCATCCTCCGAGAGGATCACTTCGAAGGCGCCTTCCCGGTCGTTCCCGGTTTGTTTCCAGGTGCCTTGCCAGCGGCGATCATCGTAACTCGTGGTGGTGAATTGCCCCTCTTGCCAGGTGTACGGGCCATTCCCTTGTCCGTCTAGGGTCGCGACATATTTCTTGTTGTCTTCGATTTCCGTCACTTCCCATTGCCCGCTGAGATCGATGCCGTTCGGCACAGGCTGTTGGGTATCCGACGCCCGGTGAACACGAGCAGAGGTGTCGGCGGCCGGCCCGTTGTCGCTGTCGTGATGGCGAGTGGACTCGTGCCAGGCCACCAGGATCCAGCGACCATCTCGCCGCTCCATGACACCTGTTTCGCGCAGCGGGAGGATCATGCGCTGGGTGAGATCCGCAGGGTCGGCATAACGGATATAGTTCAATTCCATCGCAAACCAGGCGATATCACCCTTGCTCCACATCTGCAGGCTGGTGATAGGAATGTCCAGTTTGGTGACGGAATCGAATTCGCTGCGCATGTCGCTGGCGAGGTCAGGCCATCCTACGTATTTTCTTCCGTCGAGTGTGTACCCGATGGCATCGGTGTCATGGGACATGTAGTGCGACATCGTGGCAAGGTCCCGCTCGGCGTTCGCTCGCACCAGGGCGCGCAGGGTGGCCTCGGGCCCGACAGGCTCTGCCGCTGCTGCCGCGGACATGCCGAGGAGTCCGAAGAGCCCGCTCAGCAACAGGCAGCTCAAGATCGATCGAGGGGTTGTGGAGGCGGTGCAGGGTTGCGTGCTCATTCGTCTGAAAGACTGCGGATCACGGGACTCGTGAGATTACGAGCCATGATGAGGTGAGGCTACCTGCTGCCTTGAGGTGGTGTCAATGCCTATTTGCCTGCTTCGTGGTGTCAACCACGGAACAGGTGACAACGGTGACGTTATCGATGCCGCCTCGCTCAATCGCCGCTCGGATCAGTGCCTGGGTCGAGTCATGGGCATCGTGAAGGCGGGGGCGCACGATGTTGAGAATCTCCTCGTCGGTCAGCATAGTGGTGAGACCGTCGGAACAGAGTAGCAGCAGGTCTCCGTTCTGCAGATCAGAGGAAAAGAGGTCGCTTTCCAACGTCGGCCCAACTCCCATCGCGCGGGTCAACACGTGCCGATCCGGGTGATGCGCGGCTTGGGCGGGTGTCAGCCGTCCCTCTCGGATGGAGTCTTCAAGCAACGTATGGTCTCGCGTGAGTTGGATGATGGTGCCGGCCCGGATCAGATAGGCGCGACTGTCGCCGACGTTCAGGACGAGGAGGCGTGGGTGAGCCAACGGCAGTAGATGGGCCATCACGAGTGTGGTGCCCATGCCATAGACGGCTCGGTTTCGTTCGGCGTGAGATCGGACGGCCGTATGGGCTTGTTCAGCCATCGTGGTAAGGAGAAATCGTCCCTGTTGCTCCGCGTGGTTGTGAGCGCTATCGATGCCGCGGCAGAGGGTCGGAGCGAAATCCGCGAGGATGTCGACGACCAGACGGCTCGCCACCTCTCCACCGGGGTGGCCACCCATGCCGTCTGCCACGGCCCACAGCCGACGTCGATTGTCGACCAGGAACGAATCCTGATTGGTGGTCCGGACCAATCCTGGATCGGTTTGTCCATAGCCCGCCCACTCCCACTGATTCTGCTGATGTTCCATGTTATCCGTGGTGGGTCGGCCAGGGAGGTCCGTACCGCAAGGCGAGTTGGTCGTAGAGGGAGGTCGCCAATGGCTCCAGGTTTCTCGTGTCGGCGGCATTGTAACGGACGAGTTGATCCAGCGCCGCGTCGTTGCCTGCGCGGGATTGATGCCAGAGTCGAACGGCTTCCATGCCATCAAGTTCCAGCAGGTCGGATTCTCGCGCGATGTTCAACTCCTTCTCGATGGATTTGAGTCCGCCGCGTAACCCAACGCGTCTGGCAGCAAAGCAGAGATCAAAGTGCGGAAGCCCGACTTGCAAGCCGGTGAAGCAGGTTTGCAGATAGGGCATGTCGAAGACGGTGCCGAAGAAGGTGATCAACAGGTCGGCTTGATCCAGTTCCTCTTGAATGGCAGCCTGGGTCAGGGAGTCGCCGTGGATCAGCGTGCGCATGTGTCCCTGACGGTACAGCCCCACGACGGTCACGTGCCCCTCGCGGGCCGAGAGCCCGGTCGTCTCAATGTCGAGGTAGAGGGCCCGTGCGCCGAAGGTGGGAAACAGCCTCCAGTGGTCGCGAGCGTGCAGGCAGTCGGCAAAGTATCGTGCGTTGTGGCGATCCAGATGAGTTTGGGCAAGGGCGAGGTCCGCATCGTACGCGACTTTACGGGAAGGAGAGATGCCCGGTACCTGAGGTTCCCGACGGAACGTATCCCAGTCGGCGATGCCGCCTTCCCAGAGTCGCCGTTCAGTCGCGGGACCGATGCCGTTCAAATGCACGAAGGTGGAGTTCAGCATAGGCAGTCGAGACGCACTGTGAGTGGGATTGTAGCCTTGATTTCAGGGCATAAACAAGTTAGAGTCCGCGACTGGTGCGGAGTTTCGTCACTCTGGTGTTGCGCGAGTATTACGGCGAGGATGAGGGGTATGAGCACGAACGGCACAATGAAACGCATTCGAATCACAGTCGGCGGTGTCAAACTGGAGGCCGAGCTGAAGGGCACCAGAACGGCCGAAGAGCTCTATCGGGCCTTGCCGGCGGAAGGGCCATTGAATGTGTGGGGCGAAGAGTTCTATTTTAAAATTCCCGGCGTGAAAGATCATCGCGAAACGGCGACGACGCAAGTCAAAATCGGCGACGTGGCATTCTGGGGAGCCGGCCAGGTTCTGGCGATTTTCTTCGGTCGTACGCCCATGAGCATGGGGGCTGACCCTGTCCCTGCCGACCGGGTCAACGTCGTGGGACGGGTGCTGGGTGATGCGGCGACGTTGCGACAGGCGATGAACGCGAACACGATCCGGGTAGAACGAATCGAGCCGGCATAGCCCGTTGCGTAAAATTCTCTGAGGCTGATTCGAGAGGAGCGGTTTTATGAGGCTGGCCAAAGAGCGGGTTCACCATATGGCAGACTCGGTGGTCGCTCGATTGCACGAGTTGCAGTTTCTTGAGATCAGCGGAGATCGGAAGGCGCTTCGGGAGTCGTTGGAACACACGATGACTGAGGAACTGATGGTCGAAGATCGGTTGAACGCCGAAGTGCGCCGGATGATGCAACCCTACGAACGGCAAATCGAGCAGGGGCAAGTCGACTATCAGAAGATGTTTACGATGATCAAGCAGAAGCTGGTGCGTGAACGGGGGATCATCCTATAACGTTTTGGTCGGTGCCCGGACGGCGTCCTCACCGGAGGTGGTGCAGACAATGATCAGCGACGATAAAGCCAGTCACCTGGCCCATCTGGTGCTCGGTGCGCTGAAGAAGAGCCCGCAGTGTCGGCTGACCGAGGATGACGGGAAGGTCCTGCGCGAAATCAAACGCGTGGTGGCGGCGGAACTTGCGTTGGAAGAAGAGATCGACAAGAAGGTGCGCGCGAGACTGGCGTCCTATACCAGGCAGATTGTCGAGGGCAGCCCGGAGTGGGATGTGATGTATCGAAAAACCACTGAAGAAGAGCAGAAAAGGCGGGCGAAGCCGTAACGCGCCGGTGGATCAGGGCAATCGATATCCCCATCTTGCGTCTCACGTGAGTGAGCGGTCTGGAATGTCGGAATATCGCCGCGTCAGGGTCGCAGAGCCGAAGGGCAGCGGCGACCATATTTGAGAGGTTGTGTCATGCGAGTCAGTTTCTGGATGGCCCTATTTGCACTCACGCTGTTGATGGGGGCCTGTACCCATTCCAAGCCGAAACCGCTGGTTCCGTTGGAGTTGGCTTATGGGGCCAAACCCGACACCATTGCACTGAACGGCCAAGCAACCCAAGCGTTTCTGGCTGGTCAAATGGCGGAAGCCAAGAACCTGTTCGCTCAGGTGGTAGCAGCTGCCCCGGATTCGGGGCAAGCGCACTATAACTACGCGCTCAGCTTGAATGCCTTGGGGCAAACTGATCAGGCGCGGCAGGAATTTATCACCGCGGCGAATCTTGCCCCTGGGGATAAGGTCATCTGGGACTCGCCGGCGCTGCGCCCGTTCGGAAATCCCGAAGCGCCCAAGGGTCCGTCGAGAGAACATCCGTACGGCACGAGCCGGCCGACGATCGGCAGTGGCCCGCGTTAGCCGACGGAAGACATATTCGTTAAACAGAAGGACATCCCGCGTATGGCAAGTGAGTTAGCAGTGGGGGAGAAAGCTCCGGATTTTTCCCTGCCCGATCAGGATGGGAAGCCTGTGACGTTGAAGAGTTTCAAGGGCAAGCAGGTGGTCTTGTACTTCTATCCCAAAGACGATACCTCCGGCTGTACCAAAGAGGCCTGCGATTTTCGTGATTCCCTCACGCCCCTCACCAAGGCCGGCGCCGTGGTGGTCGGCGTTAGTAAGGATGGGAAGGCTGCACATCAGAAGTTTATTGCCAAGTATGAGTTGCCCTTCACGTTGTTGAGTGACGAAGACGCGGCGATCTGCACAGCCTATGGAGTCTATAAAGAGAAAAGCATGTACGGACGCAAGTACATGGGGATTGAGCGGAGCACATTCGTCATTGACGCGAGCGGCCGCATCAAAGCCGTGTTCCGGAAGGTCAAGGTTCCCGGGCATGTGGACGAGGTGTTGGCCGCGGTAACGGCGTAGCAGGAAGACGGGAACCGCGCCGTCGGCGCGGGCAATGGTGATGGACCCGCTGGAAAAAACGTCTCATGCCTGTCGTGCCGCCGCGTTGTCGCTCGTGCCGGGACTGGGCCATTTGTACATCGGCGAAAAACGCGGCGGGCCGCTGCTCATCGCGGGGCTCGTACTGATCGCCCTGTGGATGGGGCTCTTCTCGTTTGCCCTCGTGCCGTTGCTCGGGCTGATCGTGTTTTGCATGGGCGATACCTATCTCACCGTGAGCCGAGACCGCGGACTCCTTTCGTAACGACGCATCATGTGCCGATACCCACATCTCCCCCAAACTCTGCCTCTCGTGTCTCGTTTCGGGCTGCGCACACTGCTGCTGGTGCTGCTTGCATGGGCAAGCGTCTGTGCGAACGGAGAGGCAGCAGACAAGATTCCTGGTCTGCTGACCGTCCGAGACGCATTGACCCTGCCCAATCATCCGGTGCGTATCGATGCGCGACTAACTGCGGCGGGCCAGAGCGACGATCGGCCGCTGGCGGGCGTACTTCTTCATCTGCGCATCGATGGGAAGGCCATCGCGTCCCAAACCACCAACCAGGCCGGGCAGGTGTCCTTCGACTATCTGCCGAAGATGCGGGGGACCAATGTCATCAACTTGTCGGTCGATCCGGCAGCGACCGTATCGGCGGAGATGCGCGAAACCACTCTCTGTGTGTGGGAGCGCCGGCGGCCGATTGTGTTGGTCGAGTTGGAGTCGCTCATGCAGCCGGGGGCTGCGTCCTCCGCGCCGTCTGCCCCAGCGGGAAGCGTCGGGAGGCCCGCGGCAGAGCCGGTGCCTGATGCCGCGGACGAACTCTCGAAATTGACGCAGTATTACTACAATGTGGTCTATGTGCCGGGGAGTGAGTCAGCTTCGATGGGGAATGATGCCGCTCACACGCTGCGGCAGTGGTTGGTCTCGCATAAATTTCCACCGGGGTTTGTAGCGGTTCCGGGAACCGGCGGCCTGAGTGCGACGTTGGACGGTTTCAAGCAAGACGGATGGACGACGATGAAGTCGGGCATCGGGCGCACGCGGGCCTTTGCCGATACGCTCCTGCAGCATCGCTTAGAGGTGGTCGTGGTTCCGGAACTGCCAAAGGGCGAACTGCCGCGCAAAGCCAAGGGGGCTCACGATTGGAAAGACGTGCGAAAGAAGCTATGAGCAGGACGGAGTGCCGTTCTTGCTCGCGTACCACGCGGCTTCGGAACGCCCTCCCATGGGCAAAGGCCTCGCGCCGCGAACTGGGGTTGGGAGGGTAAGCATGCGGCGCAGTTGAAAGGGATACTCCCTTCTGCTCACCTTGGAGCAGCCGTGGCAATTCACTCCGCGGGCGAATCGTGTTATGTTGGGCGCCCGTCAGGGCGTGATCTCATTGAAGGAGCAGGAGCCGGTATGTTGTTAGAAGGTAAAAAGGGACTGATTATCGGTGTGGCGAACAAGCATAGCATCGCCTGGGCCATTGCACAGGCTGCCGCGCG
This sequence comes from Nitrospira sp., assembly GCA_016788885.1. Classification (NCBI taxonomy): domain Bacteria; kingdom Pseudomonadati; phylum Nitrospirota; class Nitrospiria; order Nitrospirales; family Nitrospiraceae; genus Nitrospira; species Nitrospira sp. Next base: position 98,710 of record JAEURX010000014.1, read on the forward strand.
CGAAGGCGCGCAGATGCTGTTCAGTTATCAGAACGAACGGTTGCGCGAAAACGTCGAAGAATTAGTCCAGACCCTCCCGGGCGCGTCGGCCTGCGTCTGTGATGTCGGAGATGACAATCAGATCGCCGCGATGATGAAACAGGCCTCAGAGAAACTCGGGCGGTTGGATTTTGTCGTCCATTCACTCGCCTTTGCGCCGCGCGAAGAATTGACCGGCGAATTTGTGAACACCACTCGCCAGGGATTTACGACGGCCCTCGACGTGAGCGCCTATTCTCTCGTTGCCGTCACGCGGGCGGCGATGCCGTTGATGACGGAAGGTGGTTCAGTCGTCACGCTGACCTACCTCGGCAGCGAGCGCGTGGTTCCGCACTACAATGTCATGGGCGTCGCCAAAGCCGCGCTTGAAGCGACGGTGCGGTATTTGGCCCACGATCTGGGACCGAAGAATATCCGGGTGAATGCCGTCTCTGCCGGACCGATCAAAACGCTGGCGGCGCGCGGTGTGTCCGGGATCAGCAAAATGGTCGATCACCATCGCGCATTCGCGCCGCTTCGGCGGGCGACGGAGCAGGGCGAAGTGGGCGACACGGCGCTGTTCCTCGTGAGTCCGTTAGGTCGCGGCATCACCGGAGAGGTGATCTACGTCGATGGGGGATACCATATTCTCGGCTCCCTGGCTTCTGTCGAATAGGAAGCCGACAATCCTGTCCGCCCGATCCCTGCTGCGCGTCGTCCTTGACTCATTCAAGGTGCGGCGGGCATGGAATCGGGCGGTGCTTTCTCCACTCATTCTTTTCCTCTGCCTGTTCATGTTCGACTCGGCGGGCCTGCCAATGCCTGCTCTCTCTGCCCAGCTCACCGCCAGAGAGGAAGATGGATTGATCGGAGCCGTTCAATCAGTTGAAACCATAGACAGTCTCCTGTCGCAAACCGACCGCTACGACCTGCAGGGTCGTATTCTCGAACGGGTTCAAGGCGGGAAAGAGGCATCCCAAAGCTTGTGGCCCCTGCGGTTTACCTATGTCTACGACCAGGAGGGAAGACGTCTGGCTGAAGTGATACGTGATGCACGAGGCGAGCTCGTGAAGGAGACCCGCGCCGTCTATGATGCGCAGGGGAATCGGTCCGCCGAGTTAGCGGCATGGGGCGACGGGACGTTTGAGAATGTGTCCCTCTATGAATACGACGAGTCGCGTAAGCTCCGGCGTGGCCTTCATTACAATGCGGTGCAGGTCGTCAACCGGAACCTCTATGCCTATGATGCCGCCGGACGCCTGATACATGAACGACTCGAGCGCAATTATCGATACGACGCGGACGGACATCAGGTGGTGACGACCACTCGTTTTGATGTGGGGCACGACGTCGCGATCACTTACGACGATCGCGGGCACGTGCGGGAAAAAGTCGTCTCGGATTTGCGAGGACGGAAACAAAGCCATTCGGAATTTCGCTACGATGAGCATGGCAGCCAGGTCGAGGAACGCAGCTATGATGCCGGGGGACGGCTCACCGATCGCAAGACATACCGGTATGAATATGATTCGGTAGGGAATTGGATCACAGAGATGTTTGAGTGGTGGGAACTGCATGACACTGATCCCCGGATCAAACAATCACATGTCCGCGAGCGTCGGATCACCTACTACTAACATTGCCGGGACAATACTCACGCTCAGGTTATGTCAGCATTCATGATGGAACGGCTGTTCGGGGTCTGTCGTAGTCTGTGGCGGATCCTGGATGCGCCAGGCACGGTCGGGCGGAGGACCATGGTACATCAGTCGAATCTGTTGAGCTGTGTTGTGGGCGTTCTGTTGCTCTGCGCTGGCGGTCACGCGCAAGTCTTGGCCGGAGAGGATTCAACGCCGCTACAGACCCGCGGCCCTCTTCGACAGTCGACTGACAACTCGCGATATTTCGCCGACGCGGAAAACCGGATCGTCTACGTGACCGGGTCTCACACGTGGGAAAACTTTCAGGATGTCACCGAGGTGTTCGACTATCCGGCTTATCTCGATCGGCTGACGGCTCTGCATCATAATTTTATTCGCTTGTGGGTCACTGAATCGATCCATTCGGACGGCGGGTGGCTCCTGAATCCTCCGGCCAATGAAAAGGATATCGCGCCGCTTCCGTATCTGCGGACTGGGCCCGGCCTTGCTCTGGACGGCCGGCCACGCTTGGATCTGTCCCGGTTCAATCCTGCGTATTTTGAACGGCTTCGCGCCAGGGTCCGGCAAGCGGGGCAGCGCGGCATCTATGTCTCTGTGATGTTCTTCCAGGGATTCAGCGTGGTCACGCCGGGAGCATGGAAGGCGCACCCCCTGAACGGTGGTAACAATGTGAACGGCATCGACGGCGACGCCAACGGCGACGGGCTGGGTTTGGAGGTGCACCGATCGCCTGGAGCTCCGGTGCTGCAGATTCAGGAAGCCTATGTGCGGCAGGTACTTGAGGCGCTGCACGACTTGGACAACGTCTTGTACGAGGTCGTGAATGAAGCGACCCCAGAGTCGGTCCCCTGGCAATACCAGCTCATTCGTTTTGTCAAACGGTATGAGCGTGAGCGAGGCTTCATGGCACATCCGGTCGGCATGACCTTCTTTCAACTCGGCGAATTCGGGGGCGGCGACAATCGCACCCTGTTCGAAAGCGAGGCCGACTGGATCTCGCCCGGCGGGTACACCAAATATGCGCGAAATCCCCCGGTCGTGGATGGACGTCACGTGCAGGTGCTGGATACCGATCATATCCACGGGATCGGCGGCGATCAGGACTACGTCTGGGAAAGCTTCATGCGAGGATATAACCCGATTTATATGGATCCATTTGATGCGGTCCATGAGTTGACCATTGGGGAGCCGGTGCTCAATGAGCCGCAGCACGAGCGCGCGCGAGTGGCGATGGGACAGGCGCGCCGGTGGGCCGATCGGCTCGACCTGAAGCGTGTGACTCCGCAGAGCGAACTGGCCTCGACCGGCTACTGCCTTGCTGATCGAGGGCGTGAGTACTTAATCTATATTCCTGCTGGCGGCGTGACCTCTGAATCCGACGAGGGGAAGGCGACTCGACCTGTGACCGTCAATTTGACCGGCGTAAGCGGCCCCTTCACCGTGGAGTGGATGGAATTCGAAACTGGACGCACGAAGCAGGAGGGTCTCCTCATCGGCGGGAGCGAGCGTATGCTCACTGTGCCTTTCTCGGGCGGGTCGCTGCTGTATCTTCGGAAGGCACGATAGGGACTGCTGCCGGCAGCTTCGGAGCAACGTGCCGCAAAGAAGTGGTTCTGTAATTTCTGCAGGGAGGGGAGAGACCCAATGAAGTTCATGAAACAACTTATGAGATCCCCCTATATTCGAAGAAAAATTTATAAAGAATATGAGGAGTTAAACTACAGTCAATTAGGCGAGCAGCAAGTCATTCTTAATGTGCTGAGCAGAATGCCAGGCTATAAGAATATTTTGCCTCACACGTATTTGGATATCGGAGGATTTGACCCTATTCAAGGAAGCAACACCTATCGATTGTATCAGTTAGGCTGGCGGGGCTTGATAGTGGAGCCCAATCCGGAAAAGACCAAACATTGGGACAAAGTTCGACCGAACGATAAGGTGATCACAGCTGCAGTCGTGCCAGATTCCTGGAACGAACAGTATGTCCCAATGATGTGCGAAGGCCATCACGACGCAAGGGAAAGCATTTCAAGGGCGATCAATCCAAAAATCCGTGCATCGGCAACAGCTGATGTGGCCTACAATGCCAAAACAATAAAATTCTGTGACCTTCTCGATGAGGCCAAGAAGGCGCAACTCTATCCAACAGTTTTGAATTTAGATATTGAAGGCTTTGAAGAAGAAATCGTCTTGAATTCCAGGCTGGCTGAAAGTTCGATCCCTCTGTTGTGCATTGAACATTTCTTGAACGAATTTACGACGGACTACTCGGCTCTTGCATATGCGGAGTCAAGATTGGTTCGGCATTTACAGGACAACTACTTTCTCGTGAGCATTTGTGGGATCTCGTTGATTTTTGCACGAAAAGATCTGTACCGACCATTCTCATAGTAAAGGAAAAGAGAAGGAAGCCAGCCGTCTCCCCTGATTCAGGTGTGACTTGCCACGCGCAGTATGCCGATCGCGTGAGAAGGCGCCGATCCCAGTTGCCCGATGAGTGGAAGTTGTGAGTGCTGGAACGATGCGGCGATTTGACCTCGACGGCTTGCTCCAGCTGAAGCGATCCCTGCTACGGCGTCAGTGGCCCAGTGATAGGGCTGCCGGGTTTGGCCTCGATTGAGGGGCCCGCGCCTTCTTGCGGCAGGATGCGGAAATGCGTGACGGCAAATGAAACGGCTTGCCCGACGATGAAATTGCAGCGGCGAAACTCTTCTTTGTTCATGCGCGAGCGGAGAATCAGGCCGTCAGAGGTTTCGATCTCCAGTCGGTATGCGACCCCTAAAAAATAAATATGGCGTAGCTTAGCCTGTTGACGGTATCGACGGGGGTCTTCCGCAACCTTCACGTAATAGGGACGGAAGCCGACCTGCAACTTCTGGCCGTCGGAAAACCCCGGTGCGGGAAATTCGAGCGAACCGACCTGTACCTGTTCGCGGCGTACCAAACCTTCCACGATATTCATTGAGCCGATAAATCGGGCCACGAATTCCGTCGCGGGTTCTTCATACACATCTGCGGGCGAGCCGGCCTGCTCCAGCTTGCCTTTGGAGAAGACGATGATGCGCCCGGAGACTTCCATCGCTTCTTCCTGATCGTGGGTGACGAACAGGCTGGTGACGTTCAAATCCGTATGGAGGCGAATGAGCCACTCGCGCAGTTCCTGCCGCACCTTGGCATCGACGGCGCCGAACGGCTCATCCATCAACAAGACCGACGGACGCGGCGCCAAGGCGCGGGCGATGGCGACACGCTGCCGCTGCCCGCCAGACAGTTGATGCGGGTAGCGGCCGCCGAGTCCATCCAGGCTCATCAAGGCAAGCAGTTCTGCGACACGCTGTTCGATATCCGGCCGGTTCCACTTTTTGATCTTGAGACCGAAGGCGATGTTGTCGAAAACCGTGAGATGTTTGAAAAGGGCGTAATGTTGAAACACGAAGCCAATGTTGCGTTCCTGCACGGTGAGGTCGTTGACGCGCTTCCCATCGATGAAGATGTCGCCGGAGGTTGGGACCTCCAGGCCTGCAATCAACCGCAACACCGTGGTTTTTCCGCTTCCGCTGGGCCCAAGCAAGCCAAGCAGTTCGCCTTCGTTTACCACGAACGAAACATTGCCGACCGCTGTTCCGGAACCGAATTTTTTGGTGAGCCCGCGGACCTCTATTTTCACCGGCTTACTGCGCTCCTGCTTCCGCGACGGTCGTTTCCGCTCGGGCCTTGGCGATTTCCAGCACCGTGAGAATCGCGAAGGAGACGGCGAGCAGGGTCAATGCCACGGCATTAGCCGCCACGTAATTGAAATCGACATAACTTTGATAGATATGCAAGGTGGCGGTCTGCGTCAGCAACAGGATATTGCCGGAGACCACCAGCACGGCGCCGAATTCGCCGATCGCCCGTGCGACGGTGAGGGTGGCGCCATAGACCAGCCCCCACCGTAAAGCAGGGAGGGTCACCTTGAGAAAGACCTGCCACTCTCCCGCCCCCAACGTCCGTGCGGCCTCTTCTTCTTCGGTCCCCAATGTCTGCAGCAGCGGCGTGAGTTCCCGCACCATGAAGGGAAACGTGACGAAGAGCGTGGCGAGAATCATTGCGGGCAACGCGAAGAGGATCTTGATATGCGCCTGGCCGAAAAACGCGCCCAGCAGGGTATCCGGTCCAAACAGCAGGATCAGCATGAATCCGGCGATGACCGGTGAGACGGCAAAGGGTAGATCGATCACACCGCTGACCAGACTGCGGCCCCAGAACTGTTGGCGTGCCAACACCAGCGCCGTGAGTGTTCCGAAGATCAGGTTGAGCATGAGCACGATCAGCGTGATTTCCGCAGTGAGGGTAAATCCGTGCAGCGCTTCCGGCCGTGAGATTTCCGTCCAGAACGCCGCCAGCCCCTCGCTGAAACTCTGGCTGGCCATGTAAAGGATCGGGCCCACCAGAAGGACCAGAAAATAGAGCCAGACGATCCCGATCAACAGCCAACGCATGCCTGCACTCCCGTTCCACTCAACACGATCACAACCCGGTTCGCCTTTCAGTGCGCAGCAGTCGGTGCTGCGGAATCGTGGCTTGGTTCTTCATGCCGGCTCATCCAGCGAAACAGTTTCGGTAACCGTTCACCTGGACGCCGGGTCAGCCGCTCCAATAGCAGCAGCACCACAAATGAAATGAGCAGAATCAACACCGAGACGGATGTCGCCGCTTGGGGGTTGTAGCTCTCGATTTCTCCGTAGACGTACACGGACGCCACCTGCGTCTTCATCGGGATGTTGCCTGCGACGATCACGATGGAGCCGAATTCGCCGAGTGCGCGCACGAAGGTGAGGAACACGCCGGTCAGCAGTCCGGGCAGGACCGACGGGACGGTCACCTTCCAAAAGGTCGTCCAGGGACTCGCTCCGAGGGTGAATGCCGCTTCCTCCTGATCCCGTTCGAGACCCATCAATACCGGCTGCAGGGAGCGAATCGTAAACGGCATGGTGACAAACAGCATGGCCAGAATGATGCCGGGCTGGTTATACAGCACCGTCAGGCCGCCCTGCTGGAGCCAGGTGCCAAGGACACTCGTGGGGCCATAGATCGCGGCAATCATCAATCCGGCGACGAGGGTGGGGATGGCAAACGGCAGATCGACTAACGCGTTCAACAGCCAGCGGCCGGGAAATTCGTAGCGCACGAGCACGAGTGCCGAGAGAGTGCCGAAGATGGCGTTGATGACGGTGGCAATCGCGGCGGTTTCAATGGTCAACCAGAGTGCGGCCGACGCTTGTGGAGCGGCCAGATCCTGGAGAAAGCGATCCCATCCCGCAGCAAACGATTGTTGTGCGAGCGCCGCAAGCGGGAGAAAAATCAAGAGCAGCACATACCCCACCGCTGCGGACCGTAGCGCGACTCGGACTAAGAGATGCGAATTCAACGATCGTACCTTGCCCTATCTCTTTGACACATCTTCGACGATCTTCGTCCACACCCCTTGCGCGCCGAAGAGTTTGTTGCTCACTGAGTCCCATCCGCCGAGGTCCGCGATGGTGAACAGACGGGCGGGTTGAGGCAGCCCTGTTCCTGCCGCAGGAGCCGGCGCAGTTCGGTCCAACGGGCGGAATCCCAATTCGACGAAGGCGGCTTGCGCCTCCGGTCCATGCAGAAACTCCACGAATGCGTCGGCCAGATCCTTGGCTTTATGCCGATCGGCATAGGTATCGACGACCGCCGCCGGGTTTTCGATCCACACCGTTTCGGCCGGCACGATGATTTCATAGGGGCGTCCGCTCTTCACGCGCGGCAGCAATTCGTTTTCATAGGTCACGATGACATCGCCGACGCCACGTTCGAACGTCGTCACCGATTCGCGGCCGCTTTTGTCCATGACTTTCACGTTGCGTTGTATGCGGGTGAGCAGGTCGATCGCTTGCGTCGCGGCCGTTTCAGGAGCAACCGGTTTTCCCGCCCGTTGCTCGGCAAGTTTGAGCCCCGCGCCATAAATTGCGATCACATCCCACATGGCGCCGCCGGAGGTTTTGGGGTTGGGATACAAGACTTCGACACCGGGACGCGCCGCATCTTCCCAGCCCTTCACGCCCTTGGGATTGCCTTTCCGGACGCCCAGCGCGACGACCGAGGCGGAGATCATGCCCCCATGCGGAGCCTTTCTCCAGTCATGCGTAATCAAGCCGGCTTTGGTGATTTGATCGACGTCGCCTTCCAGCGAGAGCACGGCAACATCCGCATCGAACCCGCCGATGATGGCGCGCGCCTGGGCGCCGGAAGCTCCATAGGAACTGCGTACGCGGACATCCTGCCCGGTTTTTTGTTTCCAATGCTTTTGAAAAGCGGGGATGATGTGTCGCTCGTAGGCTTCCTTCGGCACGCTATAGGCCGCCAAAATCAGATCGCGCGTTTCCGCGGCTTGCGCTGGTGCGGCGGCTGTCAGCAAGGCTCCATACGTGATCACTGCGACAAACAGGCTCGTCACTGCGTGGCTGATGGTACGCATCAGGATCCTTCCACCAGATTGTTATGGGCGAATCGACTCAACGTATAGTGGTCGAGAATATTGGCAATGGCATCGCGCACTTCCCCCATGGCCTGTTGTAACGGGCAGAACGGTTTGGCGGCATAGGGGCAATCGGCGCATTTTTGATAGGCGGTTTTGCTGACACAACTGATCGGCGCGAGCGGGCCATCCAAAATACGGATGACTTGGCCCAGCGTGATCTCTTCCGGCGACTTGATCAGCGAGTACCCGCCACGAATCCCACGCCGGCTCGCCAGCAGTCCGGCGCGTTTGAGCGCGAGCAGAATTTGTTCGAGAAATTCCACGGGAATATTCTGGCGCTCGGCAATCTCATGGCGCTGGAGCACGCGGCCCCCGTAGGTCTCGCAGAGCTCGAGCAGTGCCCGGAGCCCATATTCACTCTTCTTGGAGAACTTCATGGCCTAGATAGTTGTCTAGTGAGTTGCTCAAGATTTGGCAGAATAAACCAGTGCGTCTCACAGTTCAAGCGATTCAGTGGCGAGATTGCCGGGAACAAATCCGCGCATGTTCATGAGGTGCTGGCGCTGCAACCCATTGAAAACGGAGGTGCAGTTTCTTGACACCCTGTCACGGTTCTTGCTAGCTTCAGGCCTGCTTTTCAACCGTCACCACGAGCAGCCAGCGGCTAGATCTGGACACCCGGTGAATTTCCAAGACCTCATTTTGACCCTGCATCGCTTCTGGGCTGACCGCGGGTGCGTGATTCACCAACCTTATGATTTGGAAGTAGGTGCGGGCACATTCCATCCCGCCACGTTCCTCCGTTCCCTCGGGCCGGAACCCTGGCGCGCCGCCTACCCGCAAGCCTGCCGCCGTCCGACCGATGGCCGCTATGGCGAAAATCCCAACCGCATGCAGCACTACTACCAGTATCAGGTCGTGCTGAAACCCGCTCCCGACAATATTCAGGGCCTCTATTTGGAGAGTCTCAAGCAACTGGGCATCGATCCGAAGAAACACGACATCCGGTTTGTGCAGGACGATTGGGAATCGCCGACGCTCGGCGCCTGGGGTTTGGGCTGGGAAGTGCGTCTCGATGGCATGGAGATCACTCAGTTTACGTATTTTCAAGAAATCGGGGGCATTCCGCTCAATCCGATTACCGGCGAAATCACCTATGGCACCGAGCGTATTGCGATGTATCTCCAGCAGGTCGATAACGTGTACGACCTCCAATGGACCGACGGCGTGACGTACGGCGATGTGCATCATCGGAGTGAGGTCGAATTTTCACGCTACAACTTCGAAGAGGGCGAGGTGCCCATGCTGATGGCCACCTTCCAGGCGTTCGAGGGGGAATGTCAGCGTCTGCTCGAAAAGAAGTTGACGTTGCCGGCCTACGATTACTGCATCAAGACCTCGCACATGTTTAACCTGCTGGATGCACGCGGGGCGATCAGCGTCACTGAGCGGACGTCCTACATCGCCAGGGTGCGGGCGTTGGCGCGGCGCTGCGCGGAATCGTACGTGGCCGACCGGGAGGCCATGGGCCATCCCTTGATCAAGCAACCGGCTCGGGCAGGTAAAGGAGCCACCAACCACTCACCGGTCACCACCAAGTAGCCTGCGGACCCTATCCCACGATGCCAACCAAGAAATCCAAGACCAAGACTGTTTCACGCGCGAAGAAGGCTGCGCCTGCCTCACGCGCCAAGACTCCCGCGACGACCGAATTGTTGCTTGAAATCGGCACCGAAGAGTTGCCCTATCAGTTTGTCGCTCCGGCCTTACGCGCGTTGCAGCAGGGGGCGGAGACCTTGCTGAAGGATTTGCGCCTGACGTATGGCGCTGTCCGGACGATGGGGACACCGCGGCGGCTCGTGTTGCTGGTGGAAGGGCTGGCGAGACAACAGGCCTCGGCCGTCAAGGAATCCATGGGGCCGTCAAAAGCCGTGGCCTTCGATCAGTCGGGTCAGCCGACGAGAGCGGCCATTGGGTTTGCCGCGGGTCAAGGCGTGCCGGTTGAGTCTCTGCAAGTCCGGCAGACGCCCAAAGGCGACTATCTGTTTGCGGTGAAGCAAGAGAAGGGCCAGGCCGTGGCTGCGGTCCTGACGCAGGCCTTGCCGCAGTTGTTGGCCAAGTTGTCGTTCCCTAAGGCCATGCATTGGAACCAGACCGGGGTGCGCTTTGCTCGGCCGGTGCGTTGGTTGATAGCGCTCTGCGGGGGCAAGGTCCTGCCGATTCAGTTCGCGACGATCAAAGCCGGCAATTTCAGCCAGGGGCATCGGGTGCTGGGTGCGAAGGTGTCCAGTTCGAAGGGATTTGCCGTCAAGTCCATCGCCCACTATTTGAAAGAGACCGAGCGCCACAGCGTGATTGTGGACCAGGACCGGCGCCGAGCGATGATTCTGGACCAACTGGCCTCGCTGGCCAAGTCCGCGCGCGGGCACCTGCACCAGGACGATGAGTTGCTGGAGCAGGCCGTGTATATGGTGGAATGCCCGCTGACGATTCTAGGGTCCTTTAAACCGCATTATCTCGCGCTCCCGAAAGAAATTCTGATGACCTCCATGAAAGAGCACCAGGGGTATTTCTCCCTGGTGGACTCGAACGGCGCGTTGTTGCCCAATTTCCTGGCGGTCACGAATATGAAGTTGTCGAATATGCAGTTGATCCGGGAAGGCAACGAACGGGTCCTGGCCGCCCGCTTGGCCGATGCGAAATTTTTCTTCGACGAGGATCGCAAGACGTCGCTGGCGGATCGCGTGGCCAAACAGCTCGCGGTCACATTCCACCAGAAACTCGGTAGTTTGCATCAGAAGACGCAGCGCGTCATAGCGATGGCGGCTCATGTGGCCGGGCAGCTTGGTGATGATCGAGTGATTCAGGACTGCCGGCGCGCGGCGGAACTCAGCAAGGCTGATCTGCTGACGGGTATTGTCGGCGAGTTTCCGACCCTGCAAGGAATCATGGGCGGGGAGTATGCGAAACACGACGGGGAGTCTTCGGTCGTCAGCACGGCGATTCGCGAACAGTACATGCCACGGGCGATGGAGGGGGAGTTGCCGGAGTCATTGGCAGGGAAGGTGCTTTCCCTGGCTGACCGGTTAGACAGCATTGCCGGATTTTTCATGGTCGGCCTGGTTCCCAGCGGGTCTGAAGATCCCTTCGCCCTCAGACGCCACGCCACGGCGATCGTGCGTATTCTCATCGAGAGCCGGTTGCGGCTCAATCTTGCGCAAGCGGTGCGGGCCGCGCAAGAAGGATTGACCGCTCAGAACGTGACGGCCGCGCCTCATACTGGCAAAGGCGGAGCGCCGGACGTCATCGGTTTTTTATATGAGCGGGTCCGCTTTTATGGAAAGAGCGCACACCAATTGCGGGACGACGTCATGGAGGCCGTGCTGAAATCCGTCGATCGCCGTAACGTCGATATGGTGGATCTCTTCGACAAGATGCAGGCGCTGCAGCAGATTTCCACGCGGGCTGAGTTTGATCCGTTGATCGCCGGGTTCAAGCGTGCACACCGGCTGACGGAAAAAGAGCAATGGGATCGGAAGCCGGTCGAGTCCGATGCGTTCCGCGAGACCGCCGAGTCCGCCCTGCATCAGACCGTTCGCAGCAGCCATGACGATTATCGCTCGGCCATGGGCACCGGGCAGTATGGGCAGGCGCTGGATGTGTTGGTCCGCATGAAAGGACCGATCGACGATTTTTTCAATGCGGTGATGGTCAATGCCGAAGATCCGCTGATCCGCGGGAATCGACTGTCGCTCTTGAAGGAGGTCGACGATTTGTTCATGTCGTTCGCTGATTTCTCCCAGATTGTGGTACAAGGGACATAGCGGATGGTGAACGTGTGGACGCGACTTCAGAGAGCCTTCCTGAGTCACCCGAGGCAAGCGCGGCGGCCCAAGTAAGGGCGACCAAAGTCCGACGGTTTGCGTCCGGCATCAGCGTCGTCATGATGGTGGTGTGCAACGCGGTGTTTCTCTTCGGCATCTGGGTGACCGGCCTGAATTTTGAGCGGCTGGTACGGACACCGGATATCTATGATTCCAGACAAGACATTTGCCTGCGACTGGCCTACCAGCATGTGCCGGGATCGGGAAACCCCGTGCAGTTCTGTTCGGAATGGCTCAACCTCGCCGATCCGACCGGGAAGACCCATACGTTTCAGAAAGACGCGCAACTTAAGCAAGGCGCAGACGGAACGTTTTATTTCGACTATGGACCGTTCGTGGATTACCGGCTGTTTGCGGTCGGCGCGTTCGTGGTGGGGATCATCGTGTGCGGCATTCGCGTGACCAGGCACGTCGTTAACCGCTACCGCATGCGATTGGAAGCCGCCGCCCGCCAATCAGTTCCGACTCATTGACCTCATAGCAGAAGGAGAGCGTCGCGTGGCCAAGAAATACGTCTATTACTTCGGAGATGGAAAAGCCGAGGGCAAAGGCAACATGAAGGAACTCCTCGGCGGCAAGGGTGCCGGACTGGCCGAGATGACGAACCTGAAAGTCTCCGTGCCCCCCGGATTTACGATCTCCACGGAGGCCTGCGTCGAATACTACAAGCGTGGCAAGGCCTATCCTCCCGGCATGATGGAGGAGGCGTTGCACGCGCTGAAGAAGATCGAACGGTCGATGAAGGCCGGGTTCGGCGATCCGGACAATCCCTTGCTGGTGTCGGTGCGTTCGGGGGCCCGCGCCTCCATGCCGGGCATGATGGACACCGTGTTGAACGTCGGGTTGACCACCACGACCGTGCACGGGCTGGCGATCAAGACCAAGAACGAACGGTTTGCGCAGGACAGCTATCGTCGCTTCATCAGCATGTTCGGCAGCATCGTCATGGGCATCAACCGCGAGCATTTCGAGGACATTCTCAAGCACAAGAAGCGGGATCTCGGGGTGACGCAGGACACGCATCTCGATGCCAAGGCACTCAAGGAACTCGTTGTCAGTTTCAAGGAACTGGTCAAAGAGGAAACCAAACGGGATTTTCCCGACGATCCGCTCGAGCAACTGCGCATGGCCATCAATGCGGTGTTCTCCTCCTGGTACGGCGCGCGGGCCGTCACGTACCGCCGTCTGTACAACATTCCAGAAACCTGGGGCACGGCGGTGAACGTGGTGGCGATGGTCTTCGGCAACATGGGCGAAACCAGCGGCACCGGCGTGGCCTTCACGCGCGATCCGGCCACCGGTCAGCGGCAGTTCTTCGGCGAATGTTTGACGAACGCGCAGGGCGAGGATGTCGTCGCCGGTATCCGGACTCCGTTGCCGGTGAATCAGCTCGAAAAGTTCATGCCGCAGGCCTACAAGGATTTGGAGACGACCTATAAGCGGTTGGAGCGTCACTATCGGGACATGCTCGACCTGGAGTTCACCATCCAGGAGGGCAAGCTCTACATGTTGCAGACCCGCGTCGGAAAACGGACCGGCGTAGCGGCGGTCCGGATCGCGGTCGATATGGTGAAGGAAGGGCTCATCACCAAGAAAGAGGCGCTCCAGCGCATCGGGCCGGATCAGTTGGCGCAGTACCTCTATCCCATTTTCGATGCGAAGGAAGAATCGCACTGCACGCCGCTCGGCAAGGGGTTGCCGGCTGGACCGGGAGCTGCGGCCGGGAAACTCGCGTTGACAGCGGACCGTGCGGTGGAAATGAAGGCTGCCGGTGATCGCGTCGTACTGGTGCGGCAGGAAACCAGCCCGGACGATATTCACGGCATGAATGCCGCCCTGGGCTTTCTGACTGCGCGCGGCGGCATGACGTCCCACGCGGCGGTGGTCGCCAGGCAGATGGGCAAGGTCTGTGTCGCCGGTTGTGAGGCCATTGAAGTGGTGGACAATCAGACCGTGCGGATCGGCACCCAAGTATTCCGCGAAGGGGAGTATCTGTCCGTCAACGGGTCGACCGGTAACGTATATGGCGGTGACATTCCCGTGGTGGAGTCCGAGGTCATCCAGGTGCTGCAGGGCAAAATGGAGGCTGCGGCGTCGGAGAAGTATCAGCTCTTCGAATCGGTGCTGAAGTGGGCCGACGGCGTGCGCAAGTTGAAGGTCCGGGCGAATGCGGACGTGCCTGATCAAGCCCGCATTGCGCGGAGTTTCGGCGCTGAAGGCATCGGTCTCTGTCGGACCGAGCACATGTTCTTTGCCGAGGACCGTATTCAGATCATGCAGAAGATGATCCTCGCCAGGAAGCGGGAAGAACGGGAGATGTACCTGGATCAACTGCTGCCGTTGCAAAAGCAGGACTTCATCGGACTCTATCGCGAGATGAAGGGATTTCCGGTGACGATTCGGTTGCTCGATCCGCCGTTGCATGAATTTCTGCCGAAGCGTGAAGACCTCATGGTCGAAATCGCGCAACTCGAACTGACCAGCGGATCACCGACCGTGCTGGAGGAGAAGAAGCGATTGCTGGCCCGTGTGGAGGAACTGCATGAGTTCAATCCCATGCTGGGTCTGCGCGGCTGCCGCCTCGGGATTACGATGCCGGAGATCACGAAGATGCAGGCGCGCGCGATCATCGAAGCGGCCTGCGAGCTGGCCAAGGAAGGCACGAAGATCGTTCCGGAGATCATGATTCCTCTGGTCGGCATGGTGTCGGAAATGAAGGCACAAAAGGATCTTGTGCGCGAAGTGGCCACAGAAACCATGAAGCGCTACGGCGTGAAGCTCTCCTATCTCGTCGGTACCATGATCGAGTTGCCGCGTGCGGCCGTGACGGCCGATCGGATTGCGGAAGAGGCGGAATTCTTCTCCTTCGGGACGAACGACCTGACGCAAACCACATTCGGCTTCTCCCGCGACGACGCGGCGAAGTTTATCGACTTCTACAAGACCGCCAACATTCTCGAAAGCGACCCGTTTGCCGTGCTGGACCGGGAAGGCGTCGGTTCCCTCATGCGCACCGCGATCACCGGCGGGCGGAAGACCAGACCCACGATCAAGTTGGGCATTTGCGGCGAGCATGGGGGCGACCCCAGTTCCGTCGAGTTCTGCCATCAGCTGGGATTGGACTACGTGAGCTGTTCGCCCTATCGGGTCGGCATTGCGCGATTAGCGGCGGCACAGGCGGCGCTGACGCAGGAAGAGGCGGAAAAATCCAAGCCGAAGGCTGCCCCATCCGCCGCCAAGCGGGTGGTGAAGGCAAAACCTGCGAAGAAAGCCGCGAGGCCTGCGTCGGCCAAGAAGCGGCCTGTCGCCAAGCGTGCGGTACGGAGCCCCAAGCGTACGAAACGGTGAGATCTTCTCCTCGAGACCGTGAGTATATGGCCCTGGCGCTTCGCCTCGCCGCGAAGGGCCGGGGTCACACCAGCCCCAATCCCATGGTCGGCGCCGTGGTCGTCCACCGCGGGATCATCGTCGGGCAAGGCTCCCACCGCAAAGTGGGTGGCCCCCATGCTGAAGTGATCGCCTTGAGTCAGGCCGGTTCCCGTGCCAAAGGCGGCACCCTCTACGTCACCCTCGAACCCTGCAGTCATCTGAAAAAGCGCACCCCCCCCTGTGTTCCGCTGGTGATTGCGTCCGGCGTTCGCCGCGTCGTCGTCGCCATGGTCGATCCGAATCCGCAGGTGCGAGGGAGAGGAATTGCGCAGCTGAAGCGGGCAGGGATACAGGTCGAAGTCGGTTGTTGCGAGGCCGAAGCCAGGCAACTCAACGAGGCCTACATCTACTGGGTGCAGAACGGCCGACCCTTTACCATCTTGAAGGCCGGTATGACGTTGGATGGGCAGATCGCCACGGCCCGAGGCGAATCCCAATGGATTACCGATGAAGCGGCGCGGGGGCAGGCTCAGCAGATGCGGGCCGATGTGGACGCCGTCCTTGTCGGTATCGGCACGGTGTTGCGAGACAATCCCCGATTGACCGCGAGGCCGGGCGGCGAGTTGTCTCTGCGGCAGCCGCTGCGAATCATTGTGGACAGCCGACTGCGGATCCCCCTCAAGGCCGCGGTGCTCGCACAGCAGCAAGAGGCGCACACGGTGCTCGCCACCACCAGTGCGGCTCCGCCGCGTAAGCTTGCCACCTTGAAAAGGCGTGGTGTCGATGTGCTGATCCTTCCGAAGGCCGGAGGCCATGTCGATCTCCAGGCGTTGTGGACGCGGCTTGGCCAACTTGGGATTACAAGCCTGCTGGTCGAGGGAGGAAGCGAGATAAACGCCGCCGTGCTGCGGGCCGGCCTCGCCCAACGGCTCATGTGTTTCATTGCGCCACTCTTGTTGGGTGGACAGGATGCCAAGGGACTGGTGGGGGGATTGTCGCCGCGCCGATTGCGCGAGTCCCTCTCCCTCAACAATCTGCGCATCGAGCCGGTCGGGCGTGATATGCTGATCCAAGCTGATTTGGCGACCCACTAGGAGCCCGTTCCACGTGTTTCTCCGTTCCGTCTGCAATGCCCAACCGTTAAGACTCATCGCATTCCTGCTCCTCCTCGGGTGCCTTGTTGCGCCAGGCTTGTCTGTCATGCCCCTGTATGCGGCCGAAGAGCCTCTTGCAACAGACCTGGCCGCCCAGGTGTGGCAGTACCTCACGACTGAAGACGGCGAGCAGGCTCGCGCGGTGCTGACTACGATTCTGCAGCGTTCCGATGCCACGGTGCCTGCCGTGCAAGGGATTCTGCGCAAGGGGCAGCCACATGGTCTCCAGCCGGTCGGCATGTTGCCGGATGAGCAGATCGTCGTGCGTGACCGTCCCTATCGGTATAGCCTGTCTGTCCCACAAAGCTATGAGCCGACGAAGGACTATGCGTTGGTCGTGTGTCTGCACGGGGCCGGCTTCACCGGCGAGGCCTACTTGGATCGATGGAAGTCACGTTTAGGCGAGAACTACATCCTAGTGTGTCCGACCTATCCAGCCGGCGCCTGGTTTACGAGACGGGCAGAAGATTTGGTCTTGGCGGTGGTCCAGACCGTGCGGCAGCGGTATCGGATCGATCCGAACCGCATTTTCCTGAGCGGTATGTCCAACGGTGGTATCGGGGCCTGGTTGATCGGTATGCACCATGCTCCGTTGTTTGCCGGTCTCGCTCCGATGGCCAGCGGGATCGACGATGTGCTGTTTCCCTTTCTGGAGAATCTCCGGACAACGCCGGTCTATATCATCCATGGATCTCAAGATCAGGTCATGCCGGTGGAATTGAGCCGGAAACTGGCCGCTGAATTGAAGCATCTCGGGTATCCGTTCATCTACCGCGAACACGACCGTACCCATGCCATGGCCGGAGGACATTTTTTCCCGCGGGAAGAACTCCCTGATCTGGTGACGTGGTTCGACAACCAGCGCCGGACGCCGGTGCCGAAGACCGTGACCGTCGTGCGCGATGCGAGCCATCTTTTGTCATTCGGGTGGGTGAGGATTGACGCGACGGATCAGATCGCCTCCTTTTCTGAAGACCTCATCGACAAGCGGGACGACAGCATTCGACAGCGGACGTATGCCCGCTTGACCGCGCAGGTTACCGGCCCCAACCGGATCGAGGTGCGTACCGACCGGGTACGGCAGTATACGCTGTATCTGAACGAGGACCTCATCGATCTGTCACAGCCGGTCATCATCACGACGGACGGGAAGCCTTCGTTTGAGGGCCTGCTCACACCGCAGGTGGAAACGTTGCTGCGACAGGCGCGTCTCAGGCACGATCCTGCGCAACTCTTTCCTGTCCATGTGACGCTGTCCGTGCCGCAGCGGCCTTCATGAGTAGGGCCGCAACGGCTGTTCGACGCGCCGGTGCAGCCGCCGTCGTCCTCGTGGCCGGAGCGGTCGCATTCCTCTCCGTCGGGCACGCCGAGCCGGACCGTTGCCCGCTCCCGTCCCTCCATGCCGGGGTCCTCTTTCCCCTCGACCGGATCGACGCGTCTTGGGCCTGCCGGGTCGAGCCGATCGTGACGCACTACACGACCGCCAACAAGGTCGGTCCCATCAGAACTCCTCTGCCGGAATCTGTGTATCTGTACCTATTGGAGCATCCTGTCATGGCAGCCGCTTTGGTCAATCGCCTCGACCTGGGACTCTATAAAGCTGAGTTGCGCGGACCTGATGAGTTTTGGGCGACGGATGGCGAAGGCACGGAAGGAATGGTGCATCCGCTCTATCAGGATCAGCACACGCGTATGTATTATGTCGAAGGCACGCATGACGGACGGTTTTTGCCGCGAGTGACCGGCAAGGCCTTGGTGTTGTTTCGATTGCAGCCGGTACAGGACGGGCAGGGGGGCGAGTCGGTCGACAATACAATGGTGGCCTACCTGCGGCTCGACAATCGACTCTATTCCGGGCTGTTGTCGCTGCTTCGTCCGCTCATTGGCAATGTGGTGAATCGACAGGTCGTGAAGGCGTTTGATGCCGCGCGTCGTTTGGCCGGGGTCATGCGCGACCATCCGGATCACGTGCTGTTCGAGGCGACAGACCCGCCGGGTCTCCCGGACGAGCAGGTCGCGTTTCTGAAGGACGCCCTTGCGTCCCTGCATCAGCCTGCACCGCGATCGGGCCCCGCCCTTCCATGAGATGGTGATGACGACTTCCCGCAGCTTTTTCTACCTCTGCACGCTCGGCGTGTTTTGTTTCATCAGCTATAACCTGGTTCGCATGCCGGTGCTGTCCCTCTTCGCGGAATCGCTTGGCGCCGGCCCGGAGCGGATCGGGTTGATCGTCTCCGTGTCGACGATGACCGGGGTGCTGCTGAAACTGCCGTCGGGCGCCCTGTCCGACATCTATGGGCGGAAGATGCTGCTGCGCATCGGGGTGGTGGCGTTCGGGTTGCCGCCGTTCATCTATCCATTCATTTCGGATCTCAATGCGTTGACGGCCTTACGATTCGTCCATGGCCTGGCGACGGCCATCTTCGCGCCGAGTGCCCTGGCGACGGTGGCGGACCTCTACAAAGAGCGGCGCGGGGCCGCGATGGGCACCTATACGGCCTGCACCCAGTCCGGCTCGCTTCTTGGCCCGTTTCTGGGTGGATGGTTGGCCCATGCAGCCGGGTTTTCCACGGCCTTTGTTACCGCCGGGATCTTCGGGTGCATTGCCATTCTGATCTTCTTCAGCCTGCATCTGGACGAGCCGCCTCCGCGCGTGCGCGAAAAGGGCCTGGCTCCGGTGATCACCGAGATGGGCAAAGGTTTTCTTGCGGTGGCCCGGAACCGGAAGGTGTTGATCACCAGTTCCACCGATGCGGCCAAGATGATTGCCAATGGTGCGCTGATGGCGTTCCTTCCGCTCTATGGCCTCTCGGTCGGATTGAACGCCGGTGAAGTGGGGTTGATGTTCAGCGTGCAGGCGGTGACGTCGTTTTTGTCCAAGCCGGTGATGGGGCGGATCTCAGATCGGGTCGGACGACAACCGCTGATCGTGCTCGGTCTGGTCATTTGCGCGGCGACGTTCATCAGCATTCCCCACGTCGGATCATTCGCCCTGTTGCTGGTATTGTCCTCCGGGTTCGGGTTCGGAGAGGCGGTGGTGTCGTCATCCTCTGCCGCGCTGGTGGCCGACAGTTCGGAGTTCAAACGGCTGGGTGCGGGGATGGGAATGCAAGGGACGGTGATGGACATCGGACATGCGAGCGGTCCGCTGCTCGCCGGGTTGCTCATTGCCCATGTCAGCTACCAGGGGGCGTTTGCCGTCATTGCCGGGCTCCAGATCCTTGCGGCTGTGGCGTTCTGGGCGACGATGAGATCTCTTCCACGGTAGTGCTATACTGCAACCGCATTTTTTCAGCCTGACGATGGCTCTTTGATGGGAAAGCAGGGAAAGATGGACACCGAGTTTATCGAAACGTTGCAGCGTGGAATCGCGGTGGTGGGCGGTCTCGGATTAGTGGGATTCTGTCTGTATCTCTTGAAGACTCACAGGGGAGCCTAGACCATGTTCAGTGGTATTGTGGAAGAGATGGGTGCGGTGTCGGTGCTGAACAAAAGCTTGGCCGGCACACGTCTGACCATCATGGCCTCGACCGTGATGGGCGACCTCACCATCGGCGCCAGTGTCAGTGTGAACGGCGTATGCCTCACGGCCGTTGCGCGGACCGATCACGACTTTTCCGTCGACGTGTCACCGGAAACACTTCACGTCACGACGCTGGGTCGTCTCGCCTCCGGGGCACCGGTGAATCTCGAGCGGGCCATGAAACTGAACGAACGCATCGGCGGCCACATGGTCTCCGGGCATGTCGACGGGGTCGGGGCGATTCGGAGCCGGCATCAGGACGGCAATGCACTGATTCTGGAGATCGAGGCACCGAAGGAAATTTTACGACTCTGCGTTCCCAAGGGATCGATCACGGTGGATGGCATCAGCCTGACGATCAACGAGGTGACTGACCGCTCGTTTCTGGTGGCCATTATTCCCCACACCGCAACAGTCACCACCCTTGGACTGAAACAGGTGGGCGATCACCTCAATTTGGAATCGGACCTGATCGGCAAATACGTCGAACGGCTCCTGCAGGAGCGCGGCGTGCTTCCTCCCAAACCATCCCCTGTCATCGATAAGGATTACCTGCAACGCCGGGGATTGCTGTAGCCGCTCCCATCCCTCAGCGCGTCACGATCGCGCGCCGATCTATTTCACCAGAAACGCTTTTGAATCCTCCCCCGACGCGGTGGTGATGGTCAGCATCGCCATTCCTTTCCGTCTGTGTTTGGGGACAGTTGCGGTGATTTGAGTATCGTTGACGAAGGTGAATGCCGCGGGATAGCCAGGACCGAAGGACACAGAGCGAAGGCAGGCGGCAGGGCCAAAACCTTTTCCGTAGAGGGTCACTGTGCCACCGGGCTTGCCCTCGTCCGGCTTTACCGACTGGATTTTTGGCGCTTCGCCGAAACAGGCCGGAGCGTGTGCCGCTGTCTCCGCCGATGCATATCGGGGTGTTGATCCCTTGGACGGGGCAGAGGCTGCCTTCTGATTTTTCCCTCTGGCTGCCGGCTTGGTATGAAGCGCGAAGGTGGTTGACCCCTTCCCGCCTTCCTCGGCCACACTCAGGGATGTTCCACTCCCCAGCAGCAAGATCCCCGCAATCGTCCAACAGAGAATGGATCGACGAGAACAGTGTCTGTGCATGACCGGCCTCCATGCAGACAGTGAAAGAGTGTGTGTGGCTGAAGCTGAATCGGTTCAGTCTTCGATGGTGGAAATGTCTCCCACGTCCTGTCCTAGTTCTTTAGCTTTCAGCACTCGCCGCATAATCTTTCCGGACCGTGTTTTCGGGAGTGAGGGAACGATATCGATTTCCTGCGGCACCGCAATTTTCCCCAGTTCCTTCAGCACATGATCTTTGAGCGACTGCACCAGTTCCTTTGAATCCTGATAGCCCTGTTTCAAGATGACGAAGGCCTTGATCGCTTCACCCGCGGTGCGATGTGGTTTCCCGATGACCGCGGCTTCGGCTACGGCATCATGACTGACCAGGGCGCTTTCAACTTCCGCCGTGCCGATGCGGTTGCCCGCCACTTTAATGACGTCGTCGGCACGTCCCATGAACCACAGGTAGCCGTCCTGGTCCTTGCGGCAGACGTCGCCCGCCGTATAACAGTTGGGGATGGTATTCCAGTAGACCTTATAGCGGTCGGGATCTTTGTAGATCGTGCGCATCATCGCCGGCCATGGTTTCTTGATGACGGCGAATCCGCCGGCATTACTCGGCAGACTGTGGCCTTCCTTGTCCACCACGTCGGCTTCGATTCCCAGGAACGGCCTCGTGGCTGAACCCGGCTTGAGCGGGACGGAGGGCAGGGGAGTGACCAGGATCGCGCCGGTTTCTGTTTGCCACCAGGTGTCCATGATGGGTTTATCGCTGCCGGTCACGCGATAGAACCATTCCCAGGCTTCGGGGTTGATCGGCTCGCCGACGCTGCCGAGCACACGCAACGTGGAGAGGTCGTATTTCTTCGGCCAGTCTTCTCCGTATTTCATCAGCAATCGGACAGCCGTCGGCGTGGTGTAGAAAATGGAGACGCCGTACCGGGCGATGAGGTCCCACCAGCGGCCCGGATTGGGATAGTCGGGCTTGCCTTCGGCCATGAGGATCGTGGCGCCGTTCAACAGGGGGCCGTAGACGATGTAACTGTGTCCTGTCACCCAGCCGGGATCGGCAACGCAAAAGTAGACGTCATCTTCCTTGAGATCGAACACATATTTGGTCGTGATATAGGTGCCGACCATGTAGCCGCCATGGACGTGCACGACACCTTTGGGTTTTCCGGTCGTTCCCGAGGTGTACAAAATATAGAGAGGGGTTTCGGCGTCGAGCGGTTCCGCCGCACAGACCGCGCTCTGTTCTTTGAGCCAGTCGGCCCAATCGATTTCCTTCGGCGCGGTGAGGGCGACGCCAAGCGCGTCCCGTCGTACGACCACCACCTTCTCCACGGTAGGGCAGGATGCCACGGCTGCGTCCACCACGGGTTTGAGCGGGATCGTTTTCCCGCGGTCGTAGCCGACGTCCGCAGTGATGACCAGCCGTGCTTCCGCATCCTGGATGCGGCTGGCCAGGGCCGGCGCGCTGAACCCGGAATAGACCACACTGTGAATGACTCCGATGCGCGCGCAGGCCAACATGGCGACGACCTGTTCCGGGATTTTGGGCAAATAGATGGTGACACGATCGCCTGGCTTCAAGCCCAGTGCCTTGAGTGCATTGGCGCAGCGGTTGACCTGTCGCAAAAGTTCGCCATACGTAAAGATGCGTTCTTCACCGTTCTCGCCCACCCAGATGATGGCGACTTTGTTCCGCCGCCAGCCATTGGCGTGGCGATCGAGACAGTTGTAGGCGATGTTGCAGGTCGCACCGACGAACCATTTGGCCCAGGGGTAGTTCCACTCCAACACTCGAGTCCAGGGGGTGAACCACTCCAATTCCTTGGCCACGCCGCCCCAGAAAGCTTCGGGGTCGGCGATGGAGGCCTTATAGGCCTGGTCGTAATCCGGGATATGTGCCGCCGCTTTGGTGCGGGCGGAGGGCTGAATGACCCGTCCTTCTTTGAGTAGCGTATCGATTTTGTCGCTCATGAATCCCATCACCTCCACTAATCGCGGGGCGGTCTCTCCCGCGGCATCATCCTGTACGGCATTATGCGGATGGGAGGAGGGAACTGCAACCCTGGCCATCCCTGCGCACGCCGGTCACCATGCGGGAGTTTCCGCGCCGGTGCGGCGTGGTGCACGGTGCCTTTCTTGACAGTCAGGACGGCGCGAGGGTAGGCTGGGCGCGTTGTCTCTGATGGAATCATCCGCTTGATGCGCTCGCCGACATCACCCCGTTTTTTCCGGATCGTTGCCGCGTTGGCGGTCTGGTGTACCGCCGAATTCCTCGCCGATGGTTCTTCTGCCCAGGCGCAGGTCGGAAAGCCTGAAGGCCTCTACTATAAGTCCTGGGCTGTGGTGGTCGGGGTGGAGAACTATCTCGTTGCGCCCAAGGTGCCTGGGGCATTGGAAAGTGCCCATGCGGTTGCCGCAGCGCTGCGTGAACTCGGCTTCGACGAAGTCATTGAATTGCAGGACAAGGAGGCGAGTTCACGGCGGCTCCTGCAGATTCTGAACGACTATCTGCCGCGCAAAGTGGGACGGCAGGATCGGGTGGTCATGTTCTTTTCGGGCCATGCCGGCGTGACGCAGGATGTTCAATCGAAGGACCTGGGATTTGTCGTGCCCTGGGATGCGCAGCTCAATAATCCAGGGAAAGCGATCACGCTCGATCAGCTCAAAGAGTTCAGTCGACGATCCGCTTCCAAACATCTACTCTTTCTGTTCGACGCCAATCTGCGCGGGTGGGATGTCACCGCTCCGCAACCCCTCTCGCTGGAGGGCCGCTTCTCGCCGGAAGACGACACCGAAAAACGATCGGTCCAAGTGATTACCGCGGCAGAGAAAGACGAAACGGTGGCACACGGCTCCGGACTGAGTCCGTTCGTCACGGCGCTGGTCGCCGGGTTGAAGGGGGCCGCCGACCTGAACAAGAACGGGTGGGTCATGGCCAGTGAACTGGCGGCTCAGGTGCGACAGGACGTGGAGCGCGACACGAAAGACGCGCAACATCCGCAGTTCGTCCAACTTGAGGGGGATGGAGATGTCATCCTTGTCCAGGGGCGGAAAGAATCGTTTTCGGTCGGCAAGGAACCCAGCACCGAAGCCGACCGGATGAAAGAGGCTCGCGTCCAATATGAGCAGGCGTTTGCCATCCTTCAGCAGCAGAAATCGGCGGAAGAAGCCCTGGAACGGTTGAATCGCGCGATTGCCTACGATCCGTCCTTCGGTGATGCCTACGTGCTGAAGAGTTATATCCGCCTGGAAGTGCTGCTCAACCTGGATGAATCGTTGGCGGCGGCGCGTGCCGCAGTCCAGCACGCGCCGCAGAATCCCGACTCGCACTACTCCTTGGGACTCGTGCTCGAAAAGAAGGGCCAGCCGAAGGAAGCCGAGCAGGCCATGCAGCAGGCGTTAGCTGTCAATCCTGCCTACACGGATGTCTATTTTTCGCTTGGAACCCTCTATGCCGACCAGTTGCACGAACCGCAGAAATCAGTCGATGCCTTCCGTCGCTATCTAGAGTTGGGTGGGCAAAGCGAACGCGCGGTTCGTGCGGTTCAAGAGAGTG
>JAEURX010000015.1 GCA_016788885.1 Nitrospira sp.
CGGCTGGGCCCATCTGGCGGCGGTGATCGATTGTCATGATCGGGAAGTGATTGGGTACGAGTTCGCCTTGCGGAGTCGGGCGAAGGAGGCCGAGCGCGCCGTGGAAGCCGCCTGCCTGGCCCGGTTTGGGACGCTGCGGCCTGTGGGGGCGCCAGTCTTGCGAAGCGATAACGGCCTCATCTTTCAGAGTCGGCGGTTTCGACAAGCCTGCCGGG
This sequence comes from Nitrospira sp., assembly GCA_016788885.1. NCBI lineage: Bacteria > Pseudomonadati > Nitrospirota > Nitrospiria > Nitrospirales > Nitrospiraceae > Nitrospira > Nitrospira sp. The sequence continues at coordinate 216 of JAEURX010000015.1, forward strand.
ACTATCGGCTGACGCAGGAGTTCATCACGCCCCATACGCCGGAACAAAATGGGATTATCGAACGGTTCTTCCGCAGTCTCAAAGAAGAGTGTGTCTGGCAGCACGTGTTTCGGACGTTCGAGGACGCGCGACGCGTCATTCGAGAGTGGATGCAGTGGTACAACCAGGAGCGCCCGCATCAGGCCTTGGGCTATCGGAGCCCGATCCAATATCGGACGCAACAAGTAACTCAGGTGGCTTGATTTCAAGGGAGCACTACACAGGCATCCAGCGCCTTCGAGGTAAATTCGCTCCCATTGTCCACGGTGATGATCTTCGGGTATCCACACGGCTTTGCCACTCGCTCTAGGGCGGCGACCACCTTCTTCCCGGTCAGGGTGAAGTCTGGTTCGATTATTTGACTGTGCCGACTATAGTTATCCACGACCGTGAGTGCGCGAAACCGCCGCCCGTCCAGTAGTGTATCCGCGACAAAATCCATACTCCATCGTTCGTTCACCTGCGTCGGAGCCGACGGGACTACCCGCAGCGGACTGGCGCGTTTCCGTCGATGTGTCAGCCGCACCGCCAGCCCTTCTTCGCGATAAAGTCGACGGACCCGCTTGCCGTTGATCAGCCAGCCTTCTCGTCGCAGCATCACGTGCAGCCGGAGATACCCGAAGCGGGGACGGGCGTGAGCCAATTCGCGCAACCGTCTCCGGAGGGCACTATCATCGCGCCGGCTGTGGCGGTAGTACCAGGACGCCCGATTCAACGTGACCAGCCCACACGCTCGTCGCACCCCGATGGGATGCCGCCCTAGTACCTCTCGCACCAGAGCGCGTTTGCGCGCGGGCTTCAAGGCTTTTTTGCGAGCACCTCTTGCAAAATCACCTTATCAAGCGTCAAATCGGCGACCAATTGCTTGAGCCTGCGGTTCTCCTCCTCCAGCTGCCGCAGCCGCCGGATCTCCGCGATCGCCATCTGGCCATATTGCTTACGCCAGACATAGTACGTCGCTTCACTGATCCCAAGCGCTCGCGTGACTTCGGGAATCGGCGCTCCAGCCTCCACCTGCCGCAGCGCCGCGGCGATCTGTACCTCCGAAAACTTGCTCTTCTTCATGCCCTCCTCCTTCCTCTGGAGGGCTGTCAGGCTAACACACGTTTCTAGTTTTCGCTGGTCCAGTTTTCTGGGAGGACGTCACGCTCATCGCGGTTGCTCTGTATGTGACCTCTCTCACTGATGGAGGCGGGACTCTTGGTTCAGCGCCATGTTCCGTCCCGTCCTTGATTTTAGTACGCTTGTCGTGCGCATATGCACGGCTGTGCATAGATGCACGTTGTCCGCGACCGGAGACGATCTTCTTCCTCTGCAGGGACCTAACTGATTCGCTCATTTCTTGGATTTCACAGGGTTTCGTTCTTGTTGTCGCGTTAGGCCCTGTTCTTGCTGATGACGCGGCGCAAGAACTGCGTGCTTCGGAGACCTGTGCATTATGGAAGCAATTTTTCCACTCGTGACGATCTTTGCGCCCCTGCTGGGCACATTGCTCATCGGCCTGTTTTGGCGGGAGCTTGGTGAGCGCAGTGCACGCCTCGGCGTCGGAGCGCTCTGGTGCTCGGCGCTGACGTCGTTGGTAACCCTGGCGGTGGTGCTGTATGGAGACCCGATCCGCTTAACCATCCTGGGTGCGTCCTCGGGAGCCCTGGCCTATACGATTCTCATCGATCGCCTGGCCGGGGTCATGATGGTGTTGATCAGCCTGGTCAGTCTCATCATCCATGTGTATTCCGAGCGATACATGGTAGGCGACGCAGGCTACATCCGCTTCTTTGTATTTCTGGGTGGTCTCACCTCCGTGTTGCTGAGCCTGGTCAGCAGCGGCAATCTGTTGTGGATGTTCGTCTGCTGGCATTTGGTGACGTGGCTGCTCGCGTCGTTGCTCGTCTGCAACCCGGCGAGTCGTCCGGCCAGGGAAGCCGGCCAGATGACCTTTTGGGTTCAGGGGCTCGGGGATTTCGCCTTTCTCTTGGCGCTGTTGGCCCTGTATGGCGCGACCGGCACGCTGGATCTGACCGAACTCTTTGCTCGCCTGCAGGCCAATCCTGCGACGTTGACCCTCTGGCCGGGCATGCAGACGGATCTGGACGTGGCCCTGGTCGCGACCCTGTTACTCCTGTTGTCGGTGATGACGAAATCGGCGCAGTTTCCCTTTCACCTGTGGCTGATCGGCACGATCGAGGCCCCGACGCCGGTTTCGGCCTTGATGCATGCGGGTATCGTGAACGCCGGCGGCTTTCTCGTCAATCGCCTTGCTCCGCTGTTCGGATTGGCTCCCACGACGCTGCATCTGATGTTTGTGATCGGGTGCGTGACAGCCTTGATCGGCGCCACCGCGATGCTGACGCAAACCAGCGTGAAGCGCAGGCTCGTGTACTCGACCATGGGACAGATGGGATATATGGTCATGGAGTGCGGGCTGGGTGCATTTGCCCTGGCGGTGTTCCATCTCTGTGCGCACGGCCTCTTCAAGGCTACCCTGTTCCTCAATTCCGGCTCGGTCATCCACAAGGCGCGGACGGAATTCAAATTACCCCCGGCCGCCCAGGTGGATGAGGCCCATAGTTTTTCACCCATGACGTGGACGACCGGTGTGGTTGCGACGTTGGTGTTGCCGTTGGTGATCCTGCTCGTTGCGCATGGCGTCGTCAGCATTCCCTTGCAGGATGCGCAGGGGGCGGTGATTTTTCTCTTCTTCGGGTGGGTCACGACGTCGCAAGCGATGTTCACGCTGTACCGACTCCACACCGGGGCCTCCTGGACTGTCTCGTTGACCATGCTTGGGGCATTGACGGTCATCGGCCTCACCTACCTCTGGGCAGGCGAGGCATTTACCCATTTTTTGTATCCGGCCCATGATGCTGCGGCGAGTTTCATGCGCGCGGCCGAATGGAATCGTACGTTATTTGACGCGGTGGTGGGGTTAGCGGTGATGTTCATCCTGGCTGCGTGGGGCATGATTTACGGCAAGGCCAAAGGCGTCAAGTTGCTGATGCCGGCCTGGATGGATCAGTTGCGTGCACGGGCCTATGTCATGTTCTTGAATGGCCTCTATGTTGAAGATTTGGTTCGCGTGATCGGTCGAGCTGCGTTCCGCCGGTAATTCGCCGGGGACCGGACCGCAATGGAGTACAGGCATGGCACTTGAACGACGCACTTTCACCGATGCAGAGCGGATGGAATTGCGGTCTCACGTGGAACTGGCGGGAGAGGCCATCGCCTCCTACTGGCCCATGCGCACGTTCATCCACCACAACCCGTTGCATGGCCTGGAGGAGCTGCCGTTCGATCAGGCGGTGAAGCGGGGCGAACAACTGCTCGGGGGCAAAGGCTATCTGCCGGGTGCGCTTTATCGCCGGTATGTGGCGGAGGGCCGTATCCGTCCGGAAGATCTGACCCACGTGCTGACACCGCTTGCCGGAGACCGGCAGGTGACGTTTGCCGGTCGCCAATTGTCCCACCTGGAGTTGTTGCGGTTGTCCATGATGCATGGGCTCGGCGATCCGTCCCTCGAGGCACAGGCCACGGATGGGGCAACGGATCAGATTGTGGCCTGGCTTGCCTCTTTGGCCGATGAGGCCAAGACCATCCAGACGGAATCGCTCCTTCCCTGGGAACCGCTCGATCTGTGCTCACAGGAGACCCTGTCGGGCTGGTGCGATCGCACCTTGGGCACGTCGATCGTGTCGGACATCAACGAGCAGATGGTGAAATGGTGTGGAGTGTTTCTGGACGAGGGCGAAGCCTCATGGGTCATGCCCGAGCGGCAGCACACGTTTTATCGCTCCTGGAAACGACTGGCCCGGTACGATGCCGGGTTACGACTGCTGGGAGTGATGGATGTCGCGCAAAAAATCGACGCGATGGATGATCGTCCCGAAGAAGCGGTGCTCCATAGTCTGGCGGCGATGGGCATTCCCAAGCCGGCGTGGGAATCGTATTTCGCCTTACATCTGTCCGCCCTTCCCGGATGGACCGGGTACATCAAGTGGCGTTCTGAGGAACCGCATTACCCCTGGCAGACACGGTATCCCATCGATCTCGTGAAGTATCTGGCGGTACGCTTGTTCTACGAACGTGAGTTCGTCGATCTGCGCTGCCGGCAGCGGTTGGGTCTCGCGGGACAGTTTGACGCTGTCCGTGGCTACATCGAGCAGGCTCCTTACGGCCATTGGTTGAGGCGGCAGATGGTGGGCGGAAGGCTGGCGGCAGCGGTCGCCTCCGACGTGCAGGTCTGGACTCGACAGCACCCGCACGCCAGTCAGGAGGAATGGAATCGCTTCGGGCGGCAGGTATATGAGCAGAGCGCCGGCCTGCGTGGTGCCGACATCCTGAAGCGGGATGCGCGACGCTTGTCGGCGCTGGCTGTCGCCCTGGGCGTCGATCAGAACTTGGTGCCTCAGACCTCTCCTGCGGATGTGTTCACCGTGCTGAATTGGCTGGATGGATTTCCGGTCGGACAACAGAGCCAACGGTGGCTGGAGGCGTTTGAAACGCGACAGCGTCTGGATGTGGTGGGACAATTGAGCGGAATCGCCAGGCAGTTGCGCGACAGCGATGGTCGCCCCGCGACTGGTGCGCCTGCGCGTCCGCTCGCCCAACTGGTGTTTTGCATCGACGTCCGCTCTGAAGTATTCCGCCGACACCTTGAACAACTCGGCGGCTATGAAACATTGGGCGTCGCCGGATTTTTCGGTATCCCTGTGAAGTATCAGGCCTTCGGCGAAGAGCTTCCGGTGACGCATGCGCCCGTGCTCTTGAAGCCCAAGAATCATATCCGCGAAATCCCGCGCAGCTACCATGGCACGGCGGCAAGTCGGCATCGGCTATTTGCCAAACTCAGCCACGCAGGCCATCATCTGCTCCACGATCTCAAAGAAAATGTCATTACGCCGTATGTGATGGTGGAGGCCCTGGGCTGGTTTTTCAGCGTGCCGTTCTTTGGGAAAACACTCTTCCCGCTCTGGTATCACCGCGTCACGACGTGGTTGAAGGGACTGTGGTTGCCGCCGTTGGCGACGACCCTCACGATCGATCGGTTGAGCCGCGAAGAGGCGCAGGAAATGGTGGCGGTGGAACAGCGCGCCGCCATTCGCGCCGCGCTGCGGCAGGAGTTTCCAGAGCTGGGGTCCGCGATCACGCCCGCGTTGATCGATAACATCAGGCTCGGCGCCATAGAGAATCAGGACGACCAGGGCAAGCGAGAGGTCGCGGAGAGTCTGGGAACCACGGCTGCCCAAGTCGAAGCTTTGTATGAGCGATTCCGTCGTGACTACACGCTGACGCCGCGAGGCATGTCCTCCCGTCTCCAACGCATCACTCACCATGGATTTTCGGTCTCCGAGCAGGCCTATGGTGTGGAAGCAGCGCTTCGACTGATGGGATTCACCTCGGGGTTTGCGCGCCTGGTGGTCATGTGTTCCCACGGCAGCACCTCGGACAACAATCCGTATGAATCGGCGTTGGACTGCGGCGCGTGCGGAGGGAACAGCGGTTTGCCCAACGCGCGCGCCTTTGCCTCGATGGCAAACAATCCAGCGGTTCGTAAGGTCTTGGAGTCGCGCGGTCTCAAGATTCCAGGGGATACACACTTTGTGGCCGCGCAGCACGACACGACCAGGAACGATGTCCGCATCGTCGATTTAGAGGATGTCCCTGCGACACATCGGAAGGACCTGGTGCGGTTGTTGGACGATCTTCGAGAGGCGGGTGAGCAGGCGGCGCACGAACGGGGCTTGGCATTGGAGGGGACGGTTGCCTCGTCGAAGCGCAAGGACTCACTGATCAGGGCAAGCCGGAGAAGTGTGGACTGGGCCCAGGTGCGTCCGGAGTGGGGGCTGTCGAAAAATAATTTGCTCATCATCGGGCGGCGAGACCTCACGCGACCCTTGAATCTCCAAGGGCGGTCATTCCTCCATTCCTACGATTACCGACAGGATGACTCGGGGAAACTCCTGGAAGCCATCATGACGGCGCCGCTCATCGTGGCCCAGTGGATCAACATGGAGCACTATTTCTCGACCGTCGACAACGAAGTCTACGGCAGTGGGAGCAAGGTCTATCACAATATCGTCGGGCGGGTAGGGGTGATGAGTGGAGCAAGCAGTGACCTTCGGCTCGGGCTTCCTGCTCAGACTGTGCTGGACGGGCCGCGTCCCTATCACGAACCGATGCGGCTCCTCGCGGTGATCGAGGCTCCAAGGGAGCGGGTGGAAGCGGTGATTGCCACCCATCCCAGTCTCGAGCGGCTGTTCCATAACGAGTGGGTCTCGCTGGTGGTGTGCGAGCCGAACGAAGCCACCTTTTATCATTATGACATCATGCAGGGCTGGCAACCGGTGGCGGTAGAGCCGGACCAACGGACGGTGCGTTCAGATAATGTCAATGGACAGGTGAAGGTCGAAGCACATCCTGGCGGCGAGGCCTGCGAGGTCGTGGAGTCTGTGCCTGTGGAGCGGGATTCGACGACGACGCGTCCGTAGCCGATGCCGGCGAGGGCGCCTGATGGTATTGAATCTGGCACGACAGAACTAAAGGGGAGGAAGGGGGCGGAGTATGTTGACGCTGCATCCGATGAAAGAGATTCGAATTGTCATCGAAGGGGAACACCTGAAAATCGTGACCAGTCTACTCGACCGGGTGGGCGCGACCGGGTACACGATCATCAACAACGTATCGGGCAAGGGGCATCACGGGTTTCATGAAGGGCACTTGCTGTTCGACGACACCAGCAGCCAGGTGATCGTCTTTACCGTGGTGCCGGAGGAGCGTATCGAGCCGATTCTGGCGGGGCTCGGGCCGGTGTTCCACAAACATTCGGGTGCGATGTTTGTCAGCGACGTCTCCGTGACCCGCCGGGATCATTTCGTCGTTCGATAGAGTCGGAGGCTCGGTCTCCGCCTCTCGACGGGCTCGGGGCTGCCCGGTATACTGACCGTGCACGCCCGGGCGTGCCATTCAATGACCTGGCATGAGGGATGAGCACGACGTTGATGGCTTCTTCCCACCGCAGCCGCTCCAAAACCTCCAGACCTGTCACGTCCGAGATCGCTGCCGCTGAAGTGTTGGCGTGGCTCAGCGATTGTATCCACGGCGGGCTCTGCTTCGTCTGCAAGGGCCTTCTCATTTTCGAAAATTCTCAATTTGCAGAGCTGGTCGAGAGCGTCGTCTCCGGCGGGGCGGCACAGGAGCCTACGCTGCGGAAGCGGCTGTTGGACGACGCCATCGCGTGGAACGAACGAGATCTGGGCGCGCGCAAGAGCGTGGAGTATCACCTGGCTGCCCCAGACGGACGGTCCCTGCATTACGACTGCCGTTTCAATGTCGTGCCTTATCGAGGTGAGCGCGGCGTGCTCATGGTGTTGGAGGATGTTACGGAGCGGGTGCGGCTCGCCCAGGATGCCGCGCAGGTGGCGCGATTTCAATCGGTGTTGGCGCGCATCGGGACGCTCGGCGTGAGCGGCGTATCTGCCCAGGTGCTGATGAATGAGGCCGTGAAGGAAACGGCCACTGCCCTGGAGGTGGAGCTCTGCAAAATCCTCATCCCACGAGAACCGGACGGCCATCTCTACATCATGGCGGGAAGCGGTCTGCGGGATGAACTCATCGGAAAATTGACCATCGAAGGCGGGACCCACTCGCAGGCCGGGTACGCGATTCGGGAACGCATGCCGGTGGTGGTAGAGGATCTTCGCAGGGAAACGCGGTTTTCCGCGTCCAAATTGTTGACTGAGCATGGCGCGGTCGCCGGCATGTGTGTGCCGATGCTGGTCGAAGACCGGGTCTATGGGGTCATGACCGCCCATTCCAAGCGCGTACGCCGGTTCACCCAGCAGGAGCAGGAATTCCTCTCGACGATGGCGAACACGGTCGGTACGGTGTTGGAGCGCCGGCGGCATGAAGAGACGCAGATGGATTTTTATCATCGCCTGTTCCTGTCCGCGCAGGACGGCGTGATGATGACGGATACGACCGGAACCATCGTCGACTGGAATCCGGCCATGGAGCGCATGACCGGATGGACGCGCGAAGAGGCCTTGGGGCAGCGTCCGGTGATTCTGAAGTCGGGGAAACATGCGCCGGAATTTTATGAGCGGCTGTGGCAATCGATCCGGGCCGGGCATCCATTTGTGGAACGGTTCGTCAATCGTCGTAAAGACGGCTCGGAGTTTCTGGTCTGGGAAAGTGTCAGCCCGGTCAAGGCCTCCGATGGCACCACGCAATACTTCATGGCGATTCTGACCGACCTCAGTGAGCGTGAACAAATGCTGGAAGCCCTGCGCCATACCGAACAAGTCAAACTCGTCGGACAATTGGCCGGTGGGATCTTGCATGAGGTGCGGAATCCCCTCATCGGCCTGGGGAGCCTGGCCACGCACCTGGCCGAACAAACCACCCTGCCGCAGGACGCCCGTGACCGTTGCCGGTTGATCGCCAGGGAGGCGGCGCGGATCGACGAACTCCTCGAATCGCACCTCAGCCAGTTACGGCCAAGGCCCTTCGACATTGCCGCCTGCGACCTGGCCTCGGTGCTGGAGGATACCTGCACGCTGCTTCGTCCGAATCTGGTAAAGAATCAGATCGTGGTCAGGACCGCGGTCTCTTCCGACCTCCCTGCGGTTGAGGCTTCGAGGGCTCACATCCTGCAGGTTTGCCTCAATATTGTGATGAATGCCATCGATGCGATGCCGGGCGGCGGCCAGGTCCATGCGACGCTCACTCCGGAGGTCCGGCGCGCTCCCGGCGTGTTGATGCGTCTCGCCGATGGAGGGAAGGGCATCGCGCCTGAGGATTTGCAGCGCATCTACGAGCCGTTTTTCACGAATGGGAAGGCGAAGGGCGTGGGCCTCGGGTTGACCATCACTCGGGACATCGTGGAACGCCATCACGGGCAGCTCGTGATTGAAAGTCCGCCGGGGCAAGGAGCCGTGGTTTCTGTGTGGCTTCCGGTCAGGCACGACGCGTCGAGAGGAATCGAGCGATGATGAATGTGAATCAATGGGGTGGTGCGGCTCAGCTCGAACGTGAGGTGTCCTAGCATGGCGTGGCAACTGTTATTGCTGGAAGATGAGGTGTCGGTTCGCGAGGCGTTTGCCTTGCGACTGCGCGATCAGGGGTATGTGGTGCAGACGGCTGAATCGGGAGAGGAGGCTTTGAGTCTCCTGCGGACCTTTGAGCCGGATGTGCTCGTGGTGGACCTGGTGATGCCGAATCTGTCGGGCTTGGATGTGCTGACCCGGGTGAAGCAGCTGTCGCCGGAGCTTCCGGTCATTGTGTTGACGGCGAGGGGGACGGTGAAAGATGCCGTAGAGGCAATGCAATTGGGCGCCTTTGATTTCGTCGCCAAAAGCATCGACATGGACGATCTCCTGCATACGCTGCGGCGAGCGACTGACTTCCTGACCCTCCAACGGCAGGTGCAGTTGCACAGTGGCCAGGATGCCGCGCGGTACGCGCTGGATCGTGTGATCGCCAGGAGTCCCGTCACGCAGCACTTTCTCGCGCAGGTGAGGGAGCTGATCAAGAACGATCGGGTGACGGTGTTGTTGCAGGGCGAGACGGGAACCGGTAAGCAGTATATGGGGCGCGTAATTCACTACAACAGTGCGCGCGTGGGGAAACCTTGCCTGGAGGTGGATTGCCCGTCGATTCCCCAGGAGCTGTTCGAAAGCGAGCTGTTCGGCCACGAGAAGGGATCGTTTACCGGGGCGACCGGCAGGAAATGCGGCCTGCTGGAGATGGCCGAGGGGGGGACGATCTTTTTCGACGAAATCGGCGACCTGCCGTTGCCGTTGCAGGCAAAACTGCTTCGGGTGTTGGAAGAACGGACGATCCGGCGGGTCGGAGGGGCGGCGAGCATCCCGATCGACGTGCGCGTGATGGCTGCGACGAATCGGAATCTGAAGGACGCGGTGGCCAAGGGAGAGTTTCGTGAAGATCTGTACTTTCGCCTCAATGTGGTGACACTCACGGTGCCGCCCCTTCGCGACCGGAGGGAGGACATTATCCCCCTCGCGGAACAGTTTCTGACCCGATCAGCCTTGGCGCTGAGAAAACCGGTGCGAACCCTGGGTGCCAGCGCGCAAACCTTGCTCCGTGGCTATTCCCTGCCCGGCAACGTGCGGGAACTGAGCAATCTGATCGAACGGGCCGTGTTGTTTTGCGCCGGGACCACGCTCGAGGCGGCCAATTTTCCCGCAGATGTCCAACAGGCGGTCTTGCCGTCCCTGCAGAGCCACCCGGCCGTTCCCACACCCGGTGAGGGATCGGCTGACCCCACTCAGGTTCACATCAGTTTCCAGGTCGGCATGCAATCCCTGGCCGACCTGGAGGACCGGATCATCGGGGAAGTGCTGGCACGCTCAGGTGGCAACAAGACCTTGGCTGCGAAACAACTGGGTGTGACCCGCTGGATGTTGGATCGTCGCCGCAAGCCTCGGGCCTAGTTCACGCTCAGCCCTCGAGTTCTCGCCTTTCCTTGCAACACGACTGGATGATGGTCATCTGTGAGTGCCGGCGCACGCGCGCACAACTGCCCGTGCGCGCGCACACGTCATTGCTACCCTCGTGGTCCGTGTATCCCGCACTAGGCTCTCCGCAGCGCCGCATTTTCTGTGGAAAGTGTCTTTCCTCAGTCGACCCCGGTGAACCATGAAGCTGGACCGGCCTTTGCACATCCCTGTTCCTGTGAGATGAGTACGTGCAGTCCCACACCACCGGTTACACCACGGAGATGGTATGAATTGCTTGCGATGCAACAGTCCGATGTATCAGGAACTCTATGATCACTTTCAGGAAACGCAAGGCCAACAATTTCACGCGATGCACTGTCTGATGTGCGGCGATATTGTCGACCCTGTGATCCTCAAGCACCGTCGTGAACGGGTGGAGCCATTGGGAGATCGGGCCAGACTGGCCGTCGTGACCTCGGTCTGAACGTGGCGAAGGAGTCGTTGGGGGCGTTTGGCAGAGGGGCCGTTCACTGCCGGGAAACGCCCCCGTCTGATCGGCCCCGGTACCGGGAACTCTCAAGGATGGACGATGGCGCAGGCTCGTACTCCCGCTGATCTCGAATATGCCGTCATGCTGGCGATTCTGAACTTTCACACGGAGTTCATGAAATCCACTTATTCGCATGTCGACGTCCAATTGTCTGAGGACATCATCAAGGTGACGTTGACTAGGATTGGAACGGTGCCTGCCGAAGCGCGCTTGGCTCAATCCGAGGAGGGACGGGCGCTGCTCCGGCAAGTGCACGAGGCCCTGTTCACCTCTTGTCAGGAGGTGCTCATGCAGCGCATTGAACGCGTCGTCGATCGCAAAGTGCGGACGATGGTGACCAGTCTCGACCCGGTCTCCGGGAGGAGCCATATCGCGATCAATCTCTAACACCCTTCCGTTCAGCAGGCCGCCCGCTGAACCCCGGCAGAGAGAGCGCCGACGCGGATCATCCAAATCGTTGACAGGTTTCGCCTTCGCCGGCCGGTACGCGATCGTTTGCAGCGCGCCACCATTCCCCCATTCTGCGCCCTCTCATTCATTGATTTCGTGGCGGAATCGCCACATCGATGACCTTATTGTCGGTATCGATCAACAGAATCACCATGTCGCCCTTCTGAAGCGATTCTAATTTGTGACGAGTCGTGTCTCGAATTTCAAACGGCTGTTCACCGTGCGTTCCGGTACGTAGGACAATCGTATCGGCGGTCAGCGGGGTCACGATGGTGCCGTCGACCCGTTTGTGCGCGCCCTTGATCGGCGACAGCGAGCCGTGGCGGGCATCCTGATGCTGGCCGTCCTGCCGAGTGGATAGGGCGACATCAGCGATTTGATTGGTTTCGTCCAGCAGGAAAACGGCCGTGGCCCCCTTGGGGATCGCGGCGACTTTGCTGCGCGCCTGGGAGCGAATCTGATAAGACCGTTCCTCACCGGCCGATCGCACGACGACCGTTTCCTGGCCGATCGGCAGGTATTGCGAGACTTCTCCCCGCACCACCGTGTGTGAGCTCAACTCCCCCTGCACGGGATGATAATCCACCAAGAGATTTTGTTCGTTGAGCACCACAATGAGGTCATCTCCCTCTGCGAGGGGAGCAAATCTTTTTTGGTTTGCCTGCTTCAAGGGAAGGAAACGAGGTTGTACTTCTCCGACGTCGACCTTGATCTGGTCGGACGTAATAGACAGGATCTTCGCCAGCACCGAACGGTTGCCTTTCAACAACGTGTCGGCGTCTTCCCGCAGCTGGCTTGATCTGTCCTTCGGTGCCTGTGACGCCTGTTCTCCCGCCATAGCCGATGTGAAGCCTATGATCCCGGCCAACGAGGTGGCCGCCACGGTCATAGCGGCCTGCTGGTAGTGAAGGGGGAGTCGAAAGTATCTGTTCCCGATCATCACGATGTCTCCTTTGTTATGGTGTCGCGCAGAGGCACAGTGGGTGTGGGCCATCGTTGCTTCCTCGCCGACTGACTATGTTGAGTTGAACGAGCTTTTCGCGCCATCTGCCCTTGGGCTACCGGAGCAGGCCGACCGCATTGACGCGTCGGCGAGCGCCGCCTTTCCGCCACTCCTCTGCACTCTCTTCCCCGCGCGCACGATTTTCCGCGATGAGTTGATCGACAATTTCACCGCAGGCAAAACAGCGCCAGGCCAGACGGTTTTCCTCGATGGGTTCGATACCCCAATCTCCTAGATCGAGGGGAAACATGAGGTTTTCGCATCGTTGGCAGTGCATAACGTTCCTCCCGTCACAAGACATGTGGGCGTGGGTGACCTGCCGATCATACGAAGCTTTCCTTTCCCCCAGCACTGGGAGAGACCCTGGTTTGCGGGGGCGGGCGGAGCGGGGTACTAGTTACGCAGCGACGCCGTGAGTCAAGGGATCTGCCTAGTGGGAATGGCAGAGCCCTCTCCGTACAGTCACCTCAGCAAGTCAACAAGGAGGTGCAGGATGGGGACCACAGGGAGGCGGAACGTCGTCAGGCTGGGCGGGACGCTCATGGCCTTTGCGGTGGTGCTCGTCTCAAATGCCATGGTTCATGCCGAGCGCGCAGGGCAGGAACATCGGTCCGCGGCGGATACTCGCATAGAGAAGACAAAGGAAAAAGGATTTGACGGCGTCGATTTCTCGTACGATCTGTTCGGGGGACCTCCCGGTCAATCGGCTGCACGATTGGCCGAGCAGACGATGGCCAAGGATACGGCGGAGAAACCGGAGGTCATGGCCAAGCAGACCACGCTCTTAAAAGACCGTTATCACCTGGAATGCAGAACGAATAGTTCCGCCCGCATGACCAAGGGAAAGTCCCAACCGATCGGACCGACGGTGAGGTTGAAGGAGGGGCTGAGCTGGGACGCGCTGGCTCGCCTGGATCCGGAAGACATTCGCAAGCAGAAGGCGTTTCCCCAGGGGTTTATGCGATTGCCGCATGTCAAACATGAGGTAGGGGGGATGGTATTTCCCCAGGAGCAGGTTGAACAATTTCCTCGGTTGGAACGATTTGACGTGGAGTTTGATCTGCCGGCCTGCTTTCGCCCTGAATTTCCTCCGCCTATTTTTCTGACGACGCATCCCGAATTGGGAGATGTGTCACAAGGCGAGGTGTTGAACGCCGACAATTTCGATCGATTGTTTCGGGGGCTGATCACTCCCGTGCAACTGGATGGGCTGAGGATGTTGGTGACGCAGTTTCCGCAGGAAGAGTTCAATGGGACGGCCGATCGCAAATCGGCCAAGCCCAGCCTTGGCGTGACGTGCTTGGACTGCCATGTAAACTTCCACACAACCGGCCAGTTTCATCTCAATCCCGATACTCGACCGCAACGCGACCGGCTGCGCCTCGACACCGTGAGTCTGCGCGGGATGTTCAATCAGCAACTCCATGGCTCTAAACGGAGTTTGCGATCCGTGGAAGATTTCACCGAATTCGAGCAGCGGACGGCCTATTTCAACGGCGATCACATTCGTGCCGCCAAGAAAGGGATGAATATCATCGACCGCTTGCAGGTCGCGCATATGGCCCAGATTCAAAACATGATCGATTTTCCTCCCGCGCCGAAACTCGATCCCATGACGGGGCGCCTGGATCGCACGCGGGCCGACCGGCAGGAAATCGCGGGCGAAGAGCTCTTTTTCGGCAAAGCGCGTTGCGCGCAATGCCACCAACCGCCGGCCTATACCGACCATATGATGCACGACCTGTTTCTGGAGCGATTTGGAGCGGAGGCCGACGGGCCTATCAAAACGTTCGTCTTGAGAGGCATCAAGGATTCGCCTCCTTATTTTCATGACGGACGACTGCTCACCTTGGAAGATACGGTCGAGTTTTTTAATGTCATCGGAGGACTGAAGCTCACGACGGATGAAAAGGCGGCCTTGGTCGCCTTTCTCCGTGCGTTGTGACGAAGGCGGAATGATCGGCGGAGCTGGTCTGGACAGAAGACAGCAGCTTCGAGGAGATATCATGGCACACGAATTCACCCATCAACCAAAAGTCTTGGCGCTCATTCTGGCCGGTGGAAAAGGAGAGCGTCTGATGCCGCTCACCGAGGTGCGCAGCAAACCGGCCGTACCCTTCGGGGGGACCTATCGCATCATCGACTTCGTGTTGAGCAATTTCTACAACTCCGGCATCACCGCCATCCATGTGATGGTCCAATATCGCTCGCAGTCGCTGATCGAACATCTTCGCCGCGCCTGGCGGATCGGGGATGGAGAAAGGCAGTTCGTGACGGTGGTCCCTCCACAAATGAACCTCCGCCGCGGTTGGTATGAAGGCACGGCCGACGCCATCTATCAAAATCTCAACCTGATTCAAGATGCCGCCCCCGATGTCGTGGCGGTGTTCGGGGCTGACCATATTTACCGGATGGATATCCGGCACATGCTCCGATTCCATCTGGAGCGCCAAGCGGATGTGTCGGTGGCCGCACTTCCGGTCCCTCTGGATTCTGCACAGGGATTCGGCATCATTGAAGTGGATCGCAACGATCGCATCATCGGGTTCCAGGAGAAACCATCGGAGCCGAAGGCGATGCCGATGCGGCCGGACCGCGCGTTATCATCCATGGGTAATTATCTTTTCACGACGGATGTACTGCTGAGAGCCTTGAGCGAAGATTCCGGCACAGAAGGCACCCATGATTTCGGGCGTGATATTTTGCCGCGCCTGCTGCATCACGAGCGAGTCATGGCCTACAACTTTCAGGACAACGACATCCCCGGTCTCAACTATTACGAAGAGCCCGGCTACTGGCGCGATGTGGGAACGATTCCAGCCTACTGGCAAGCCAATATGGATTTGCTGGGTGAAACGCCGCTCAATGATCTCCGAAATCCGGAATGGCCGATTCGCGGCGAATCGGCGAGGGGGCTCCCGGCAAGCCTGATCAACTGTTATGTGGATCACGCGCTGATCGGCGAGGGCAGTCGCATTGTCGAAGCAGACATCAGGCGCTGTGTCATCGGACGCCATGTCAAAATCGAACCGGGCGCGCAAATCGAGGACTCCGTGATCTTGGACCATACGTCCATCGGCGCCAAGGCACGGTTGCGTCGCGTCGTGATCGACCGCGGCAATGCCATTCCGGCCGGCTCCGTATTGGGCCATGATGAGGCCGGCGCGGCCCTATCGCCCGCCGTCACCTCATCCGGGCTGACCGTGTTGCCGAAAGCAGTGCTGCAACAGGATGTATCCAAGCAGCGCCTCTCCTCCACATGATCGCGGACAAAGAGCCTGAGCCGCCATGCCTCGCATTCCCGTCTCCACCTATCGGCTTCAGTTCAACCATTCTTTTACGTTTCGCGATGCCGCTCGAATCATTCCGTACTTGCATGCCCTCGGCATTACCGATTGCTACGCGTCCTCATTACTCAAAGCCGTGCCCGGGAGTCTGCACGGGTACGATTTGATCGATCCCGGCCTGTTGAATCCGGAGTTGGGCAGCGAAGAGGATTTTGCCTCGTTCACCGCGGCTCTGAAAACCTATGACATGGGATTGTTAATCGACGTGGTCCCCAATCACATGGGAATTCTCAGCGCGGAGAATCGGTGGTGGTGGGATGTGTTGGAAAACGGCCCTGGCTCCCGCTATGCCCCGGCATTCGACGTGGATTGGGCGCCTCTGAAGCGAGAACTCAACGAGAAAGTCCTGCTGCCCATCCTGGGAGAACAATACGGCACTGCCCTCGAACAGCAAGAAATTCGACTGCTGTATGAGGGGGGCGGGTTCGTGATCTCCTATTTCCAGCATCGACTCCCGACTACACCTGCATCCTGGGCTCGCATCCTGTCCTTCCAGATCGACGATCTGGCCGATCGTGTGGGCGAAGCTCAGCCTGCGGTCCAGGAACTACGGAGCATTGTGACGGCGTTGCGTCACTTGCCGCCTTCCTGCGAGAGGTCCCCCGACGACATTGCGGAACGTGATCGTGAAAAACAGCTCGCGAGGCGGCGTTTGGCGGCGTTGGTGTCCGACAGCCTGGACGTGCGGGACTCTATCGCGGCTACCGTCGAACGGTACAACGGGACGAAGGGCGTCTCCGACAGTTTTGACCTGCTCGATGCCTTCTTGAACGTACAGCATTACCGGCTGGCTTCTTGGCGAGTGGCGTCGGAAGAAATCAATTATCGGCGATTTTTTGACATCAACGAACTGGCGGCGATTCGTACCGAAGACCCTGAGGTTTTTGCAGAGTCGCACCGATTGATCTTCCGGTTGATCAAGAAGGGGATTGCGACGGGCCTGCGCATCGATCATGTGGACGGACTGTACGACCCCGAACATTACCTCCGGCAATTGCAGGACTGGGCGGCGGCCGAGCTGCCGCGACAGAGCGGCGGTGATCGTCCGTCCCTCTTCATCGTCGTGGAAAAGATTCTAGGGTCGGGCGAACAGTTACCGCGCACCTGGCCCGTGGCGGGGACGACCGGGTATGACTTTTTGAATGTGCTGAACGGATTGTTCGTGCGCACCGACCATGCCAAAGCAATGGAGACCGTCTATCGGAATCTGACGGGCGCGAGGCTGCCGTACGATGAACTGGTGTACCAATCCAAAAAGCTCATCATGCGCGCGTCGATGTCCAGCGAACTCAATGTGCTCGGGCACGTCGTGAATCGCCTGTCGGAACGCGACCGGCATTATCGCGATTTCACCTTGAATAGTCTGACGCATGCGGTGCGCGAGATCATCGCCTGCTTTCCCGTGTATCGATCATATGTGACGGCTGAGCGGGATGATGTGCTCGAACGGGATCGCCGCTTCATTCATCAGGCCGTCGCCTGCGCTGTGCAACGCAATCCGGCGGTGAGCCGGCAGGTATTCGATTTCGTGCGGGATCTGCTGCTGGGCACCCTAGCGCTCTCCAAGCACCTCACGACAGAAGAACGGATGCGCTTTGTGACCCGGTTCCAACAGACCACCGGGCCGGTCATGGCCAAAGGGGTTGAAGACACGGCCTGCTATATCTATAACCGCCTGATGTCGTTGAACGAGGTGGGAGGGGAGCCCGGAAGATTCGGCCTCACGTCGGAGCAGTTTCACCAGAGCATACGTGATCGATACGCAGGCTGGCCCCATGCGTTGTCCGCCACCTCCACGCACGACACCAAACGCGGAGAGGATGTTCGCGCCAGGCTGAACATCCTGTCGGAAATGCCGGATCGTTGGAGGAAGGCCGTCGCTCGATGGATGAGAATGAACAAACGCCATCGGACCGAATTGGAGGAAGGCCCGGCTCCCGAACGGAATGTGGAATATCTCTTGTATCAGACTCTGATCGGGACCTGGCCTGTGGGGCCGTTGGATGCCGGCCGGTATGAGGAGTTCATCAAACGGATCGAGCGGTACATGATCAAGGCCGTTCGAGAGGCGAAGGTGCGCACCAGTTGGGTGAACAGTCACGCGGCCTATGAGGATGCGCTCAAACACTTCGTTCGAGCGCTCCTGGAGCGTCGATCCGGCAACCAATTTTTGGAGGCCTTCCGTCCGTTTCAAGACATGGTGGCCAGATATGGCATGTATAACAGCCTCTCGATGGTCGTGCTGAAGGTCGCTGCCCCGGGCATTCCTGACTGTTATCAAGGGACAGAGTTGTGGGAACTCACGCTTGTTGATCCCGACAACCGCGCTCCAGTCGACTACGCGACCCGCGAGGTCATGATGGCGGAGTGTGTACGAATGGAGGAGCAAACGGGCGACGATCGAATTGCCGCTGTGAGGGCACTGTGCGACTCTTGGCAGGATGGGCGCATCAAGATGTTTCTCTTGCGCGTGGCACTCCATCATCGGCGGAACCAGGCGGCACTCTACCTGCATGGTGATTATGTACCGTTGGCCGCGCAGGGGCGCGATCAGTCCCGGCTCTGCGCCTTCGCTCGACTGCATCAGGACCAAGCGGTCGTGGCCGTTGCTCCGCGTTTCTTGGCGAGCCGGGAAACAGAACAGGCTGTTGGCTCTGTACTAGAGGCTCCGTGGCAGGACACGTCCGTGACGGTTCCGTCATGGAAAGCCGGATCGGTGTACCACCACCTGTTCACTGGGGAACGATTTGAAACGACATGTGACGGGCCGCATCAGGTGTTGCAGGTCGGAGCAATCCTCAGGCATTGCCCCGTGGCGTTGCTCATCCGTTCTGAGAAATAGCCTCGCATTCTTTCCTGTGTACGTCCCAATTCACTCCTTCTTTTTTTATCGTTCGGATTCTCTGCGACCCCGCGGCACCCTCGCTCCCGCTGTGCCGAACATTCTAGGGCCATTCCTAGCTACCTTCGGCCGGTCCCGGCGCTATCAATAACAGAAGGGGTAATCACAGCCTCACGTGGCAATCGCGGAGACGTGCCCATTCGTCTCATTTCACAAGAAGGAGGATTCAGATGGCCATTCATACAGGTCGACGGTTGTTATCCGCATCGACGATCGAGGGCCTGCCGGTGCACAATCAGGCCGGCGAGGATCTGGGTGAAATTCATGCGCTCATGATCGATCTCGAAAACGGACGTATCGCGTATGCGGTCCTTTCATTCGGAGGGTTTCTGGGGCTTGGAGACAAACTCTTTGCGCTCCCGTGGGAAGCACTCACGCTGTCGGCCGGGGGCGACTTCTTCATCCTAAATGTGGCCCGAGAGCGGCTGGAGCAAGGAGAAGGATTTGATAAGGACCGATGGCCGGACATGGCCGATACGGCTTGGGGCGAACGCCTGCATACCTATTATGGCTATAAGCCCTATTGGTGAGCTTCGCGACAATCTGAGGCAACATCCTCTGCCAGAGCACGAGGGGCAAGACGCAACCGGCTCGATAGGGGAAGATCAAGTTGCGGGGCATGAGCGGCACCAGCGGATTGCCCTCAAGGCAAGCGTCGGGCGTCGAGGGTGGCGATCTGAATAGTCAACGGTAAGCAGGTTCACGCTTGATGAGGCGACGAAGGGGCGGGCTCTCAGCCGAGAGTCCGCCCCTTCTTGTGTGGACGACGCCTTCGGGTGGCTAACGCTGCTCTGAGCAGGCGAGTCCGCTTGCTTCTGCTGTGTGGAGCGAGTCAGCTAGGAATGGTTGACCGAGCAGCTGGTGATACACCTCAACATAGTCCCGAGCCATCCGCTCAATGGTGAAACGTGATTCAAAGGCCTGCCGGCACTCATGCCTGGACAGCAGTGGAATGCATGTCGGCGCGGCAAGCAGTTCCTCGAAGGTCTGGCAGATCACGCCGCTCACTCCCTGTTCGAGAATCTCGGTCACACAGCCAGCGGCATAGGCAATGACCGGAGTCCCGCAGGCCAGTGATTCGACCAGTTCGGGACAGAATGGTTCCGTCTGTTGATATGGAGCGATCAAGGCATGGGCATGGCCGAGAAAATCGTCTTTTTCCGAATTGGTGAGTTCGCCGACCAATTCGACCAGCGGATGGTCCAGCAATGGTTCGATGACCGTCTGGTAGTACTCCGCATGGCTCGGGTCAACCGTGGCACCGATACGCAATGGCATGCCGGTATGTTTGGACAGTGCGATCGCGTGATCGAGGCCGGTTTCCGGCATGATGCGACCGAGGAATGCCAGATACCGCCCCGGCTCGAAGCGAGGGGAGAAGAGATCGCCAGGAAATCCAGGGTGGATCGTGCTGTGCCAATTTGCCCAAGCCAGCGGCTCGCGTTGCGCGTCCGAGAGTGACACCAGTGACATATCGGAAAATTTTCGGAAGACAGGCAGCAGTTCCGGCGCGTCGAGACGAGTATGAAGCGTGGAGAGAACCGGTGTGTTGCAACGGCGTGCCAGAGGAAAGGGGAGGAACCCCAAATGCGAATGGATGACATCGAACGTGTCTGGAGTTGCAAATGCTCGCTCCATGAGCGTGATGAGTGGCGCATCGTAATTTGAGATCCCCGACGACAGATGCAGGGATTGTGGGCATGTGGCGACCAGTCTGGCGGAAGTCACGGAATCGCCGCTGGCGAAGAGGGTGACCTCATGACCTTGGCGAACCAATGCTTCCGTGAGATACGAAATCGTCTGTTCGGTGCGGCCGCTCAGCACGGGAGGGATGCTCTCTCGGAGCGGGGCGAGCTGTGCGATCTTCATGATCACTCCTTTGATCTGACGGGACGGGTGTATGAATGGCGATGATGTCCGGAGGCCGTTCGGTTACCTCCTGGGTTGATGCCTAGGTCGTGTGATCTTAGATGACACTATGGCGCCAGCCCTACTAGGCGTCTCCCTAGCAAGAGGCCAGGCGCAGGAGAAGATGCGGAGAGAGGATGGTTATCGTTTGACCGCTCGAATGCCGATCACGACTTCGTAGTCGCGATCGTAATGGTCGAGCTCTTCGCGGCGCAGCTCCGAACTGATCAGCCCCTGGAGACTGGCGGTTGCGGCTAACACATTGCCGTAGGTGGACACGGTGATGTCCTCGGGCCGAAAAATGTCTTCAAACAACATGCGTGCGGACAGCGATGTGAAACGCCAATATTCACCCCAGGTATCCATGTCGAAACGGGCAATCTGACTGATACCCGGAACCACGGCCAGCACCACCCCGTCCGGTTTTAAGATGCGGGCGACCGTGCGAAGCGCGGCTCGTACGTCATAGATGAACTGTAAGGTAAACGTGAGAATGACACAGTCGAAACTGTTGGATGGAATGTGTGGCGCATGAGTCAGATCGCCGTTGATCGTGGATCCTGGCGAGTCGGCATGGAGATGAAGAATCTCGGAGCGAGTGACCCGGTCCTGGCCGAATTGCGTCGTATACCGGTTGTCGCCGATCTCCAACACCTGTCCGTGAATGTCAGTGCCATACGCAGGAAAGAAGTGCCCCTCTGTGTAGTATCGGTCGATGGGTTGGCCGGCCTGCCATCCGAAATCGCGTCGGATCGGGTGAACGCGCCGCAAGGAGTGGCCCCATCGCCAATCAAGACCCAGTCCGTTGGGCTCGCCGAGGAAGGTGACTCGGACTTGCTGATAGAGGGTGTCGCCCAACACCTTGCGGATGGTGTGTTTGAATGGCCAGGCGACCCCGGAAATGAGGTGGTTTCGGATGCGCACTTCTCCTCGTACGGCTAGTATGTTACCTGGTCGCATTCTAGTAAGTTTGCCAGTGATATGCATGTAGTTTTTACTCGTACGAGGCATCCCTAACGTACGGCCGGAGGTGGAGGTGTGGGAGGAGGGGTGAGACTGCGAGGTGTGGATTGTTCTGGATCGATGGCCATATGCGGGTCAACGACGGGCGGTGGTATGACGGCCTCCGGGCTTGGGGGAGGTATATGGTCCGGTTGTTTGAGAATGCCAGGATCGATCTGTGACGGGGTGGGCGGTTGCGGCGGGTTGGTCTTGGGAGCGGGCACCGACGGGGTGGACGGCGGCCTCTCCGGTTCTGGTTCCGCCAGTGCTAGGGTCATCGGGATGAATCCGAGAAGCGACATGGCAAGAATCAACGTAGGTCTCGACCGTGTCACGATGTCCCTCCCTTCGTGAGAGTGGCGATACGCCCTATGTGAGATCGCCGGCAGCACTCGGCTCAACCGGGGTGATGCCGTGTCGGGACATGCCGCGTTCAGACCTTGCGGCGTCGAGTCGCGGGCTGCCGTACCGGCATCACCTTGGCCATGGTGTGTTCAACCGTGCCGATCACCTTTCCTAAGACGGTCCCTATCGCCCGCCCGACCTGCCGGGCGTTCCGTGCAGACATCGGAGTGATTGTACCGGTTGCGGTTCCCTTCCTCGTCCGTCGGGAGTCTTGAGGAGAGTCCTTCGCGTTCTTGCGTGCAATCACGCGAGGCGTCGGATCGATCGTTCTGCCTGCAGCACGCCGCTGTGACACAACGTGCTTCTTGCGACCTTGTGAGGGGCTGGATGTCGCGCGTTTCATGAGTGCTCCTTACGAAAGGTGAAAGGCGGTGTAGTCCACTTGCTCGATCCTTCATGGCGGGGGCCTGTGCGTACTGCCTCGCTACTCGTCACGGTATCGCCTGTCGTTGCGGGCTCCTACTGGGTAACCTCCTAGTTTTATGCGAGACCGTGCTCCACGGGAGTACAGGCAGATGACGAGGGAGTAGGTTCCCCCGCTTCCAACAGCATGGTTCTATGCCGTGGACCTCTTCGAGCTAGGGGTTTCACTAGGGTCAGACGGGCGGCAACTGTTCTATAAGGAGACAGCATCAAACATCTACGTACATGTTGAGGGGGGGACGCGAGCGCGTGAGTGCATTCGTCATGTGCCGGCGAAGGATCCTTATTGTCTTCTGGATCGTGAGTACGATGTTGAATCCACACTTCTCGGTCTGTGGGTGGACGTCTGAGGAGGCCTGGGGAGAGGAGCCAACCCCTATCGCGGGAGAAGAGTTTCGCACGACCCTCTTTGGGGAAGACATCTACGTGCCGCCGCGAGATCGTCGGAGTGTCACGGCCATCAGTTTCGGTATTCAGGCACTTCCCAACGGGCCGAGCCAGATGGAAGCACTGCCGTTCGGCGCGCTGTACCTCTGGAGAAACTGGGACGATGACAATCGCCGGCTGCGAGGGACCTTCTCGGGGGTGGTGAATGATGTCGATTACACCATCGGTCTACGGGACTATCCGAACTGGTCGCTCCTGTTCACCTGGGACAACTTCATCCTTCCCATGGGACGCTCTGAATATGTCCAGGGGCAGCGCCAGAGGGGCACAGAACTGGAGTGGAGTTATGCCTTCGCCGGCGCCGGGCTAGGGTATCGCCTGCCGGTGCATCCGTTTCGGCAGGACAGTGCCGTCAATATTTCCGTTACCTATGAGGCCGGGTATCGGTGGTTCAAGGGTACCGGTCACACCGCGTCCGACTACGGAGTCCCCAAGGATACCTATGAAGGACGCATCCATTTTCGAATTCGCGCCGATGCGTTGAAGCGTAATCTGATGGAATTGCCGCATGAAGGGATCACCCTGGGCGGTGACCTGTTGCACGGTCATCGGGCCAAGTGGGACCGATGGGGCGGCGCCCCGTTCGATACGCCTGATTTCAAGAAGGAACGCACCTACATTCAGGCGAGCGCCTATGCGCTGGTGGCGACGGGATTGCCGTTTGTGGAGAGTGAAAAACATCGCCTGCTCACGAGCGTGCATGCCGGAATCGGCAAAGACCTGGATCGCTTTTCCGCCTTCCGGCTTCCCGGGCGTCCAACGGGATACGAGTGGGAAGCCATTTCTCTCCCCATGATCCACGGCGTGGCATTCAATGAACTGTTTCCCACGCGGTATGCGGTGGCGAATCTTCAATATCGCTATGAAGCGTTGTTTTT
The DNA here is from genome assembly GCA_016788885.1 of Nitrospira sp. NCBI lineage: Bacteria > Pseudomonadati > Nitrospirota > Nitrospiria > Nitrospirales > Nitrospiraceae > Nitrospira > Nitrospira sp. The sequence continues at coordinate 24,024 of JAEURX010000015.1, forward strand.
CCTCTATCCCTATGTCGAGGCCACATGGGGCCTGGTCGAACGGCCTGTGTTCACCTCTGGCACCGCCGTGAAACAGATCACAGATTCGATGCCTGCGCTCGGCGGAGGGGTGGTGACGGGGGCTCCCTGGAAATCACAAGTCGAGCTCAATTACACGTATAACTTCGGCATCTATCGCGACCCCGGCGGCGCTCCTCCGACCAAGGGGGGACATGGTCTGATCATCTTCTGGTCCAAGCAACTGTAACGAGGGAAGGCCCCTCGCTATCACGTGGAGAGAGTGGTAGGATTTTTCATCGCCCTGCTCAATTTCCCCTCTAGCCCGGAGCGCTGTCATGAAACCCAGAGTCCTCATCGCTGACGACCATACACTCGTGGCTGAAGGTATCGAAAAACTGCTGGAGCGTGAGTGTGAACTGTGCGGAAGAGTCGCGGACGGTCGAGCCCTTGTGCAGGCCGTTGAGCGTGACCGGCCGGATATTGCGCTTGTGGACATCGCGCTTCCGCTCCTCAACGGATTGGATGCCTGCCGACAAATCAAAAAATCCGCTCCAGACGTGAAGTTGCTCGTACTCACCATGCATGGCGAGCAGTACTTCGTGACGGAAGCGTTTCGAGCGGGTGTCTCCGGGTATGTCCTCAAGCAGTCTGTGGCTGAAGAGCTGGTGTTTGCCATCAGGGAAGTATTGAAGGGACGCATGTACGTGTCTCCGAGCGTGGCCGAGAATCTGGTCGAGCAGGCCCTCCATCCCAGCGCGGCGCAGCCGTCCGCCGACACCGCCTCACAGGATGGACTGAGTGTGCGCCAGCGGGAAGTGTTGCAGCTGATCGCAGAGGGGCAGTCAACGAAGGAGATTGCGTCGACCCTGAATGTCTCGATCAAGACGGTGGAGTTTCATAAAACGCGGATCATGAAACAGCTCGGTGTGCACAGCACAGCCGAACTGACCAAGCACGCCATCGCGATCGGCCTGATTGCGATGCCTCAACAGCCGACGGTTCCCGAGTCGAGGGTGTAGGCGTCAGGATGGTGGGTCATCCAGCGTGGTGAGACCTTGTGAGAGCGCGAAGCGCGTCAGTTCGGCCGTCGTGTGGATGCCCAGGCGTCTGGTGATATTCCCTTTGTGAAATTCTACGGCCTTTGCCGAGACCTTCAGTTCCGCCGCGATTTCCTTGGTGGAGAACCCCTTCGTCAGCAGTTGGAGGACCGCTTGCTGGCGGGGCGTCAGCTTGGAGGAGAATCCCTCCGGCTTCACCCAGGGCGTTTCGATCGCGTCCTGCACTTCCAGCGACAATTGCGGTGAGATATACCGTCGATTCTTCAGTGCTGCGGTGAGCGCCGACAAGAGTTCGGTCGACGCCGATTGCTTCAGCACATACCCGATGGCCCCCAGATCGAAGGCCTGTGAAATGTAAAATGGCTCGCTCATCATCGTGACGAAGATCAATTTGGCTTGGGGCACGCTTGCTCGAAGTTGCCGTGTCACATCCAGCCCGTTCATGGTCGGCATGGAAATGTCGAGCAGGATAATGTCGGGAGCCAGCGCCGGCGCAATACGCAGCAGCTCCTCTCCGTTCAACGCGGACCCGACCACGTCATATTCCGGTTCCAGCAATTGCCGATAGGCTTCCAGGACGATGCTGTGGTCGTCGGCGATCACGAGACGCGCTTTCGGCACGGACTCCTCCCTTCTGCGAGTCATACACTGTCTGCTTCAGCATACCAGGCCCAGCCCGAGCAATGACAGGTCTCACGCCCGCAGGGTTCTTCATCTAACACAGCCAGTGGTTCCAGTGTCCCTAGGGAATCCCCTCAGTCATCGCAGCGCCAGGGCATCACCTAGTAGGAGGAGGGAGGCAGCCGTGGTAGCGTGACTCCATAAGAACGCCGGTCACCATTCATCCAAGATCCGTCATGGAGGTGTCTCATGAACAAGCCTGACCTGTATCGCGTCAAGTCTTACGATCTCTTTGGATTGACCGGCATCTCAGATGACACGCTCCGTATGCACGTTGGACTCTATGAGGGCTATGTCAACGCTACCAATGCCCTGCATGCCCAGTTGGAGGAATTCCGTCGAGGTGGAAGAGTCGATCAAGAGGCCATGCCGGCCTATTCGGAACTCACCAGACGGTTGGGTTTTGAATACAACGGCATGGTGCTGCACGAGTACTATTTCGGGAACCTCCTACCGGGAGGCGGCGCACGTCCTGCGGAGGAATCGGGATTCGGGCGTGCTGTTGCCAGGACGTTCGGCGACTTTGAGCGGTGGAAGGCTGATTTTTGCAGCGTCGGGATGTTGCGGGGTGTAGGGTGGGCCATCTGCAATGTCGATCCGTCCAGCGGGTTGCTTTCCAATCATTGGGTCACGCTCCACGAACACGGCAACGTCGCCGGGTTTCAGCCGGTGCTGGTCATGGATGTGTGGGAGCATGCCTACTTGCTGGATTACAAACCCGGTGAGCGGATGCAGTACATCGACGCATTTTTTGAGAATGTGGCCTGGAGTGCCGTCGAAGAGCGTATGCAGGCTGGACTGTCCCCGGTGCTGGTTCATCGATGAAGGGGTACATGATGAGAAGCCACTGGTGTACGACGTTCCCCGATCCATCGCCCCCTGATCCGGCTCCGCTTCCGGATCCGACGCCTAGTCCATTTCCGCCGGATCCGTTTCCGCCGCCAATTCCTCCATACCCGACGAAGCCACCCATTCCTCAGTTACGGTGGGACACGAGTCACGCACGGGTGAGACCTGAATGGACACATGGGCGGCATGGTATGGCTCGATGGGAATTCCGTCGGCTGCATTCGAGAAGGCATAGACCACCAATGCCGGATGGTCGATCGAGAAGGAGACTGTGTATGGACGCTTCACACAAAGCTGACCTCATTCGTCCCTGGATCGATCCGGATGAACGGGTGACGGTCGACTTTCAGAATGAACGAGGGTTGAACGGGGAAGTCATCGAATGCGACGGCCAAACGGTGACCGTCCTGCTGGAGACGGCCTTCCCGCACTACCGCCAACATGTGACGCTTCCGCTGAGCATGATCTCCATCGGCGAAGACAATGGGCACTATACGAGAAACCCCGACAAGCCGCTCCGGTATGAACGGCTTCGCCTCGTCGTGCATGAGGACAGGCCGCAAGCCGTCTGATGATTCGCAGGAGCCGCCGATGAATGACGATCATCGACACACCGATCTTCCAAGACCCATGCCGGCTGGGACGCGTCGCCCGACAGCGGGGATCTACCGGGAGTCGCTCCGGAACGAGCAGTTGGGGTTGCTGCCGGGAGACGTCAAGCAGGTCAAAGAAGTCATGAGCTCGAAGGTGACCACGGCAACCCCACGGACAAGTCTCACCGAGGCGGCTGGATTGATGAAGAAACTCGATGTGCCCGTGGTCGTGGTGTACGACGGGGCGCGGCTGAAAGGCATGCTCACGGAACGTGACATGGCACTCAGTCAAGCCATTCAACGCGCGTCGCCGAAGGCGGCGATCGAGCGTTTCATGCGCACCTCGATCCCGCCCTGTTTTGACGATGATCTCCTCAGGGATGCCCTCGACCTCATGCGTGCGTCCAAGCTGGAGTGGCTTCCTGTGCTGGATCGTCGGCATCGCCTCGTCGGGGTCCTACCCATCTATGTTCCTCAGCCCTGACTCTCAAGGGAATTCGAGCGTTAGGGCTAGGGACCTGCCTAGTCCTCTCCTGTATGCGGCTCGCCTACTGTGAGCACAACAGATATCCGCTGCACCGGTCTTCCATCCAGAAACGAGGATTTATGCAGATGCTGCAACCGTCGTCGATCTCCTCCGGAGTCGCCTGCATTCTTGCGATTTGTGCGTTGGCGGTCGGGGTGCAATCTAGGCACATGGTCTCTCGATTCACTACAGCCAGCAAGGAGGTCGAGGTATTGGGGTGCGAGTCAGCGTGGCCGCATCTTCGGTCAGACATCACATCAGAATGAACCACGTCGTCGCGTCAATCTCAGTCATGTTCATGAAAGGAGCGACTATGAGCCGCACAAAAGGACAGTCTTCATTCGTTCAGGATATCCAGGCCCTCAGAGATCGGGCTCGCCAGCATATTGAGGATGGAGCACAGACCGCGGATGACCGGGCGGATCGCGACACCGTGCTGCGGTTGCTCAACGAGGCCTTGGCCACGGAGATCGTCTGCGTCCTGCGCTATCGTCGGCACTATTTCATGGCGCAGGGGATGAATGCGGAGAGCGTGAAGGCTGAATTCCTCACCCATGCGGGAGAAGAACAGATCCATGCCGATCAATTGGCTGCGCGCATCGTGCAACTGGGCGGGGAACCCAACCTGTCGCCGGCCGGTCTGACGGAGCGGAGTCATAGCGAGTATGTGGAAGGAGATGATCTTGAGGAGATGATCAAGGAAGATCTGGTGGCCGAACGTATCGCCATCGAAAGTTATCGAGACATGATTGCCTTCGTGCGGAACGACGATCCGACGACCCGGCGCCTATTGGAAGAGATCCTCGCCAAGGAAGAGGAACATGCTGAGGATCTAGTCAGCCTATTGAAGTAACTCCATCCCCGAGATGGGCGGCGCCTGTTTGAACGCCGCCGTGCGGGCACTCGAACAGGAGATCGCATGAAGGTATGGCCAGGCCGACCTTATCCGCTGGGGGCAACGTGGGATGGGGAGGGGGTGAACGTCTCCCTGTTCTCCGAGAATGCGACGTCGGTGGAGTTGTGTCTCTTTGACGGGCCGGACGCCTCTCAGGAATCTCATCGGATTCGAGTGGAGGAACGGACCAATCAAACGTGGCATGCCTATCTGCCGGAGGGACGCCCTGGCCTCCATTACGGGTTTCGAGTCAACGGCCCCTATGACCCGCCCGCGGGACACCGGTTCAATCCGGCAAAGCTGTTGCTTGACCCCTATGCCAAATCCATCGCCGATACCATTCGGTTGTCGGATCGCATGTTCGGCTACCAGCTTGGTGATGCCGAGAGCGATCTCGTGCGTGATGATCGCGACAATGCGGAAGATATGCCGAAGTGTGTCGTGGTGGATCAAGCCTTTAGCTGGGGGGGCGATCGCCTGCTCCACACGCCGTGGTCAAAAACAGTGATCTACGAAGTGCACGTCAAGGGATTCACGGCCAGGCATCCGCATGTGCCGGAACATTTGCGTGGCACGTATGCCGGGTTATCGACGCCGGCGGTCATCGAATATCTTCAAGGGTTGGGAGTGACGGCCGTCGAGCTCTTGCCCGTGCATCATGCGGTGCAGGACAAACATCTGACGGATCAGGGGCTGACGAACTATTGGGGGTATAACACCATCGGATTTTTTGCGCCGGACATGCGCTACGCGGCGTCACCCGTCCGTGGGCGGCATGTGCGGGAGTTCAAGACGATGGTGAAGACTCTACACAGCGCCGGCATCGAGGTCATTCTGGATGTGGTCTATAACCATACGGCCGAGGGCAATCACCTTGGGCCGACGCTGTCCTTTCGCGGCATCGACAATGCGGCCTACTACCGCCTCATGGCCGACGACCCCCGCTATTACATGGACTACACTGGGTGTGGGAACAGTCTGAATGTCCGGCATCCGCGAACGCTCCAGTTGATCATGGACAGTTTGCGGTATTGGGTGCTGGATATGCACGTGGATGGGTTTCGATTCGACCTCGCCTCCACATTGGCAAGAGAACTTCATGAAGTGGATCGTCTGAGCGCGTTTTTCGACATCATTCACCAGGACCCCATTCTCTCTCAGGTGAAGTTGATTGCAGAGCCGTGGGATCTCGGAGCCGGGGGATATCAGGTCGGCAATTTCCCCGTGGGGTGGGCGGAATGGAACGGCAAGTACCGTGATGCGATTCGACGCTACTGGAAAGGAGACGGTGGGCAAGTCGCCGAGTTGGCCTATCGGCTCTCCGGCAGCAGTGATTTGTATGAGACGAGCGGGCGGCGCCCGTTCGCCAGCATCAACTTCATCACGGCGCATGATGGTTTCAGCCTACACGATCTGGTCTCGTACAACGAGAAACATAACGAGGCCAACGGTGAGGGCAACCAGGACGGTCACAATGACAACCTCAGTTGGAATTGTGGTGTCGAAGGCCCTACCGACGATCGCGCGGTTCTGGATCTGCGTCTCCAGCAGAAGCGGAATATGTTGACCACGCTGTTGCTGTCGCAGGGGGTGCCCATGCTCTGCGGGGGAGATGAAATCGGGCGGACTCAGCAGGGTAATAACAACGCCTATTGCCAGGACAACGAACTCAGTTGGCACGAGTGGAATCTGACGTCGGAAGACCGCGTCCTGCTCGGATTCGTCCGGCAGCTGATCGCGTTGCGTCAGCAACACCCGGTCTTTCGTCGTCGCCGGTTCTTTCAGGGACGGCAGATCCATGGGTCAGAAATTAAAGATATCGTCTGGCTGCGTCCGGATGGCAACGAAATGGATGAGGCGGACTGGAGTCAAGGCTATCTGCGTGCCTTGGGCATCGTGTTGGCAGGGGATGCCATTGAGGAAACGGATGCCCGCGGGAATCCGATTGTGGACGACACGTTCTTGCTACTCCTGAACGCGCACCATGAAGCGATTCCGTTTCTGTTGCCGGCCGGCGAGGGCAGTGCCGCCTGGGGCGTTGTGCTGGACACCAGCACCGGCGGCATGGCGCACCAGGGCACCTTTGTCGTCGGCACCTATAGCATTGCACCCCGTTCCATGGCTGTCTTGTGTCGACGTTCGGCGGTCTCATCGTAATCGAGTGATCCTGTCCCACGCGTCTCTTTTCAGATCCATCCGGATCGGTTCGTTCCCCTCGCGCCGGCAAGAGCCGTCTCTCATCGTGAACAATGCGTACTGTGCGGTGCCACGTGAGGGCTTGTTCGCGTGAAAACTAGGGGTATGTCCAGGCGTTCTCCTGGGTATTCGGCGGTATACGTAGCCTAGACCAGGCGGGAGGTGCGTATGAAGATCCGGAAGGTCGATGGAGTGAAGGCGAAGGTGGTGGTCACCGTCGGCGACGATGATGGCGAGAGCACCATCATCCTGTATCGTGGCGGCAAGACCGGCCTGGCGTTTCGACCTCCGGCGAATCGGATTCTGAAAGACGCCGCCCGATCCAGCCGTACCGTAGATGCCACGCACGCAGACGCGTCAGTCTCCGCGGCATTACCACATCAACCAAGGAGGGGCTCAATGAACACGGACCAGTTCAAAGGAAAGTGGGTGCAGTTCAAAGGGGAGGTGAAGAAGCAATGGGGGAAATTCACGGACGATGACTTAATGCAGATCGAGGGCGACTACGACAAATTCGTGGGCCGGGTGCAGGAGCGCTATGGAGACAAGAAGGATGAAATCGTCCGATGGGCCGACGATTGGTACAGGCGGCAGGGGCAATCGTCCCCAGCGCAGCGCGAGGCTCAGCGGCCTCGTTGACGTAGGTCGCCTCAACGATAACCCTTTACTAAGGAAACGGAGTAGGGAAGATGAAACAAGCCATCGCAATTGCGCTGTTGTCCGGCTTGGTGACGAGTCCAGCCTGGGCAGTATTCGAAACTAATGCACAGTTGGCCGCTTCTGCAACGGTGTCCTTGGAGGATGCGGTGAAACATGCCTTGAAAGCCGTTCCCGGAAAGGCCGTGGAGGCTGAAATCGGAAAGGAAGACGGCCGGACGGTCTATGAGGTCGAAATCATCGACATCAACAACAAGACGCAGAAGGTGTATGTCGATGCGCAGAACGGTCAGATCACGAGTGACCGATGAGGATGAGGGGAGGAGTCCGGCTGACCCTCAGGCAGGGCGCCCCCGGATCGACGCCATCGAAAGGACGGCATCATGACATTACGACCGCGACTGCTGAGTATGACACTGATAGGTGTGGCTCTGACCGCGGGGATGGCGCAGGCGGAGCAAGGGCCAGCAACAGTCTGCATCGGTCTCCACGCCGACACCGGTTCGGCCATGGTCGTGGTGAACCAGGATCAGTTTGAAGGCAAATGGAAGCAGTTCAAGGGCGAATTGAAGAAACAGTGGGGTGAGTTTACCGACGACGACTTGTTGGCCATCGAAGGCCGCGTCGACAAACTCGAGGGCAAGATTCAGGAACGGTATGGCGACCGCCGGGAAGAGGTGAAACGGTGGGTCGATGAGTGGTTCGATCACCACGGCAGCCGTCCGCGCGAGTCATGACAAATGCCCACACGGCAGATTTATTCACAAGGAGTCCTATGATGACACGATTGATCTTCCCGGTTGTGCTGACGATTGGAGTTGCGTTGACGGCCTGGGGGCTGCCCATACCGGCGATCGCGACGGCGGCCGATGACAAGAATCTCTTCGAACAGATCGATATCGGATTGTTGTCCATCGGTGGTCGAGCCACGTACGTCGATCCAAAAGACGGATCTAGTCGGTGGTTCGGGGGCGGTCAGGTACGGCTGCACCCCTCACGCTATCTGGCCTTCGAAGGGTCGGTCGACTATCGACGCAATGACATCGGCGACACACGTGTCCATACCTATCCTGTGCAGGTGTCTGCGCTCATTTATCCACTTGGCACGACCAGGCTTGCACCGTTTCTGTTGGGCGGTGGAGGCTGGTACTACACCACGGTCAAGGGACCTGGCGGCTTCGACGACACCCAGAATCGATTCGGCGCCCATGCCGGCGGGGGATTGCAGTTCTTCTTCAATAAGCATGTCTCGATCGACAGCACCTACCGATACATCTGGCTGGAGAAGATCCAATCCAAGGACCAGAACATCGTAGATAAGAAGTTTCAGGACAACGGGCACATGGTGACGGTCGGCGTCAACTTCCATTTTTAAGCGGCTGCACTCGCCAGTTGAGTACACATGAAGTGTGGGAGTGTGGCGGGGAAGGTGTGCCCCACGACGAGGGTGAGGTGCCTCCTGGATTGTCGGGTTCGTCCTGTCAGGGGTAAGCGATGGCCCTAGTGCGTGCGGGGTGGGATGACTCTATCGCCGGGTATGCGGCCTTGATGGTGGAATCCGACTGTCACCATCCCGGGTGCCATCATTCATGTGAAGGACGGAGGCGTGGTCGTCTCCGTCCCACGTCTCGGCGAGGTCCGGTAGCTCAGGCATCGGTCATGATTGAGTGTGGAATGAAGTACACGGTCCGTGCGTGTTCCTCTGAACGCGGGGTCATGGGTAGACTAACCGTTCGTCAGCTGAGAGAGGTATCATCATGCTAAGCTGGGCAGTTACATTTCTTGTCATCGGGCTCATCGCCGGCGTGCTGGGCGTATCAGGCGTGGCGGGCACTGCGACCCACATCGCCTATGTCTTGTTCGTCGTGTTTCTGATTCTTGCGGCGATCGGGATGGTCATGGGGAAACGTCCCCCTGTGGCCTGAGGGAGAACAGGGCCCTCATCGGCCGGCGCGAACGGTGTTGACGATCGCTTCATACAGTTGGCCGGCGGCGCGTTCTTTGGTCACGAAGACCGCCGCACCGGCGCTGAGCATCGCTTCCTCGATGTGGCGTTCGTTCTGGACGGACAACCCGATGATCACGATGTCCGGATGGGTGGCGAGGATTTGGCGTGTCGCCTCAATGCCGTCGACTTTCGGCATATTGATGTCCATCACCACCACGTCCGGTTCGAGGGTCGCCGTGAGCGCGATCGCGGCCTCTCCATCGCCGGCTTCTCCGATCACGTCGAGATCTTCATAGCTGTCCAATACACTGCGCAATCCTTGCCGTACCATCGCGTGGTCATCGACGAGCAACACGCGTAGCCGTTGGGAGGAGATCGCCCGTGTCCTCGACTGATGCAGGTGTTCTGCTGCGATGGACCGGGCTGAGGGCGCGGTTGTTTCCACGGGAACGGTGATGGTGACGGTCGTTCCCTGTCCTTCTCCCGACAGTAAACTCAAATGTCCGCCGATGGCTTCCACACGCTCTTGCACGTTAAAGAGCCCGAATTGTCCGGGGTGATCGCGATCCGTTTCCAGAAGGGTCTCCGGATCAAACCCGCGTCCACCATCGGCGACGGTGATGGTCGTCCAATTCCCCGGGCTTGGCCTCAGCGTGATCGAGGCTTCGGCCGTCTCGGCATGTTTGACGACATTGAACAGCAGCTCCCGAACGCTCTGGTAGAGGATCACGGCACGTTCCTCAGCCATGGGAAGGTGTTCAATCTCGCAGTGGAGCGAGACGCTGAGCCCATGGGTTCTCATTTGGCTCGCTAACCATTTGAGCGCAGCGGGGAGACCGAATTGATACAAGACCTGCGGACTCAATTCTGCGACCAGCGACCGGGTATAGTTGAGCGATTGCGTGAACACGTCGTCGGTCTCGCTCAACAATTGCTGGGCTTTCGGGTCCTTCACCTGTGGCCTGGCCTGACCGAGCTTCATTCGTCCGACGACCAACAGTTGGGCCAGGTAATCGTGTAGTTCGGTGGCCAGTCGGCGACGTTCCTGCTGTTCCGTCGTACTGAGATCCGAGGCCAGGGCGCGCAATCGGGACTGTGAGCGCTGCAGCGCTCGCGTGCGTTCGTCGACCCGCTTTTCGAGTTCGACGGTCCACCGCTGGAGTTGTTCCTCCGCGTGCTTGCGGTCGGTGATATCGATCGCCGCGCCGAGATAGCCCGTCAGCAGGCCGGTTTCCGTCAACAGCGGAACCCCGCGGTCCAGGATCCAGCCATACGTCCCGTCCTGCCGACGCAGACGATATTCCAATTCAAACGGCTCATGACCAGAGCAGTGTGTGTTGTATGATTGGACGAACATCGCCCGATCATCGGGATGAATGTTGGTGAGGCGGCCGTTACCCAATTCCTCCTCGAGCGCGCGTCCCGTATAGTCAAGCCAGGATCGGTTCAGCCAGGTGCACAGTCGGTCCGGCCCCGCCATCCAGACCAGCACCGGCGTGGCATCGGCCAGCATACGGAAGTGGGCTTCGCTCTCACGCAACGTCGCTTCCGCCCGTTTCCGTTCCGTGATGTCGAACATCACCCCGGTAATCTGCCGCGGGTGGCCGGTGGAATCCGGGAGGACTTGGCCGGTGATTGCAATCCAGGCTTCCGTGAGCGGAGCCTGGCGCAGCACGCGACACTCCAGAGCGTATGAGCCTCGGTTGACGACCGCTTCTTCGATGGCCGCCTGCACCTGTTCCCAGTCATCCGGGTGAATGAGGCGGCCGAAAGAGGCCAGCGTCCCGCCGAAGCTCATGGCCGATACACCGAGCATGACTTCCAATTCAGGCGACAATGCGAGGGTGTGATTGTCGAGATCTTGATGAAACGTGCCCATACGCCCGGCTCTCAATGCCAGGCGATGACGAGCTTCCCGCTGTTGCAGAATTTGCAGGATGTGTTTTTTCTGACCGTCGGTTTTGTTCAGGCTGCCGGCCAGCACCCAGAGCGAGGTGAGCATGATCAACATGACCGCAGCCACGGCCAAGGCGACTCCGAAGTTGAAGTCGTAATAGCCTGATCGTTGCGCGGTGATGCGGATCCACCCGGCAAGAATCGGGAGGCCGATGGCAAAGGGCAGCATGCGTCGCAGCATCACCCCGCCGAGATCATCGCACATCAGCGTGGCCATGAATCCTCTCGTCGGCCTCGCGGCAAGTATTCCGAGACCGATCAGAAACAACAGGGTGGCGGTGTACAGCGAGACCGTGGAGAAACTACCGACCTGGTAGAGGGACCGTACCCCATAAAGATAGCCGACCAGCGCGATGGCGCCCATGGTCATTCCGGCCAGTGCCGCATATTGGGAGGGATGCTGGTCGTTCGACACCGGTTGGTCGAGGGTGATCAATGCGAGAGACAACAGCAGGGTGAGACAGGCGGTGAGGGGTGCCATGCGTCCAGGGTGCAAGGCGGTGTCGATATCGATGTCGTGCGTGAACCAGAGATCGATACCGATGTTGATACCGAAGACGTATTCAGCCAGGGTAAGTCCGGCAAGGAGGCTTGCGACGCCGGCGGCAGTCTGGGCGCATCGTCGGCGAAGCCGGGTCACTGCCGATTCGTCCGCCAGCAACCACAACGCAAGCCCGCAGGAGAGGATCGACATCACGGTGACGGGCTTGATCGTCCGCAAGGATGGATGGAGGGCGGACACCCAGGAAGGGTCATAGGTCCAGGACAGCAGAACGAGCAGTGGCCAGATGATGGCCGCGAGGGCCGCGAAGCGAGTGACAGACGGCAGGAGCTGCAGGACTGGAGTCATGAGGACCGCTCACTGTCTGGCATACAAACCTATAGTCACAACCTTGGTGCGTCCCTTGGTGCGTCGATGGGTGAGCCAAGCGATGGGCATGGCAACACGCCGGCATGGATCAACGTGACGCGATCTGTTTCGAAGAGAGGGCGCAGTGGTGATCGGATGTGAGCGATCCGTGACACGCATCATCGTACCGAGTCTGAAGGCCAGAGAGTACTGGGGAATCCCCTAGTTCAGTGCCTGTGACTCCCGTCCCTGTCAGGAGGCGACAGGGCAGTGACGGAGAATGATGTCGTAGAGCTGGCCCGCGGCGGATTCTTTGGGGAGAAAGTCCGCGGCGCCGGCCTCGGTCATCGCAAGTTTCACCTGCGGGTCGTTTCTGACCGAAATGCCGATGATGGCCATGGACGAATGCTCACGCCGCAGGAGGCGCGTGGCTTCGACACCGTCGATGAGCGGCAGATTGACATCCATGACCACGACATCGGGCTGGAGCGATCGCGCCATGATCACGGCATCCTGCCCGTTGGCGGCCTCTCCCACGACCGTCAGATCCGTATAACTGTCCAGGATACTGCGCAGGCCCTGTCGGACCATGGCGTGGTCATCCACCAGCAACACCTTCACCGTCTTTGCCTGATCGTTCTCCAGGGTGGTCATGGAGGGGGTGGACCCCACTTGCCCGCCGGCGGACGGAGCGCCGGCGGCCTGAACCAGCGGAAGATGCAGAATGGCGATCGTTCCGACGCCAGGGGCGGACGACAATTCGCATTCTCCTCCCAACAATTCCATCCGTTCGCGGATACTCAGCAATCCGAATTTGCCATGGGGCTCTCCCGGGTTGGTGATGTTCGCGACATCGAATCCCACGCCCTCATCTTCGACGCAAATCCACAACTCCTCCTGCGTATCGACGCTGACTGTCAACGTTGCCTGATCGGTCTTGGCATGTTTGATAATGTTGAACAGCAATTCGCGGACGGACTGAAAGAGGAGCACGGCCTGATCGTCGGGCAGCGTAAATGGTTTGCTGCCGAGTTCGACCGACACGCGGAGGTTATGCTGCTTCATCTGCTCGCCCAACCACAGCAACGACTTGGCCAATCCAAATTGATAGAGAATTTGCGGACTGAGTTCGGCGACGAGAGAGCGGGTATAGGTGAGCGCTTGGTCCAGCATGGTATCCACCTGCACAAGGTTGCTGGAGACAGCCGGGTCACCGACTCGTGGAATGATCTGGGAAAGGCGCAGTCGGCTCGCGACGACCAATTGTGCCAGGTAATCGTGCAGTTCGGTGGCCAGTCTTCGCCGCTCACGTTGTTCCGTCAGCGTGAGTTCGGACGCCAAGGCGCGTAGGCGCTCCTGGGAAGCCAGGAGTTCCCGTGTGCGTTCCGTGATACGCGCTTCCAGCTCGCTGGCGGATTCCTGCAGTTGTTGCTCGGCGTGCTTCCGTTCGGTGAGATCCACCAGCATGTTTACGGTGCCGAATAACTCCTCCGCTTCGTTTCGCAACGGAGTCGAGTGGTGAGTGACTGGAATCAGCGTTCCGTCAGGCCGTTGGATCTTTGCTTCGAGACCGAGGATCGGGCGGCCACGCGTCAGCGCCTGACGGAGGGGGCAATCATCATCGGTCAGTGGTCGACCGTCGGGTCCACTCAGACGCCAGGAGCCGGACCAGTAGGTGACGCCGGGTGTCGGGCGGCACCCCCACAGATCGACCGCCGCCTGGTTGTAGTGTGTAATCAAGCCCTCCGCATTGGTGGTGAACACCGCAGCGGGGAGCGCTTCTACCAGATGGGCCAAGTGACGTTCCGCCTCTTTGTGTTCGGTGATATCCCTGGCGATCTTGGATGCCCCGACGATACGGCCCCGGCCGTCCTTGATCGGCGAGACCGTCAGCGAAATGTCGACGAGTGAACCGTTTTTGCGTTGTCGCACGGTCTCGTAGTGATCGATCCGGTGGCCTTGACGAATCTGTTCCAGAATACGCGGTTCTTCATCGAAACGGTCTTTGGGGATGAGGCGTTGCACCGGCTGTCCGATCATGTCCTCTGCGGTATAACCGAAGAGGCGTTGGGCGCCGCGGTTCCAACTCATG